>CAYTIP010000030.1:0-7509 GCA_964437805.1 uncultured Gammaproteobacteria bacterium
TGACTGAGCGGATCGCAGAGTGGTTTTACGTATTTTTGGTTATCGCTATTATCCAGCAATTATATTGTCATATAATAAAGACGAAAGATTTGGATAATCCAACGATGCATGAATAATTTTTACGATCGCATACCGACATCGGTAGAGCGGTCCGGATACAATCATGAGAAGATTGCATTTATTCTGGACAATTCCGGCACTAATCGGAATATTCTGGATATCGGATGCAACGACGGGTATATCGGGAGTTTGCTTATTAAGCAGGGTAACGTCGTTTCCGGAATCGATATAGCCAAAAAGAAAGTGTTGGCAGCAGGCAAAAAAAAGGTTCTCGCCAGGGTTGTTGATATCACAACCACCCCACAGCCATATCCGAAGAATTCCTTCGATATCATCTTACTCACGGATGTTATCGAACACGTTTTCGATACGGATTCGGTTCTTCTTGGGATTAAATCCATGCTCAAACCCGGAGGAAGATTGATCCTAACCACACCAAACGTCGCTTCCCTCGGAAGACGGATCATGCTCCTGTTGGGGATGAATCCGTTTCTTGAGTATTCACCGAGATTCCTTTCGGCATATGCTCCTCCTGTCGGACATATCCGCTACTATACAAGGCAGACGCTCGAAGAACAGTTGACCAGGTTGGGGTTCAAGAATATCCAAATACACGGAGATATGGTGAATTTCGTATTTATTGCATCACATTTCCTGGGTAAACTTATTCCCGGTCTGGCCATTAATTTCCACTGCATATGCACGAAATAACATATCCGAAAAGCCCTTGCATATCCTGTGGTGCCGTCAATTGGAACTATTTCTGCACATCGTTTGACCATATGTTCGGAGTGCCCGGGCATTTTAACGTATTCCGATGCAATAAATGCAGAATGAACATGGTATATCCGATGGTCGGCGAATCAACCATGAAGCGATTTTATCCTTCAAAATCCTACTACTCGTATAAGACAAAACCGAAAAAGAATTTTCTCAATAGACTTCGTGAGTATCTTATACAACACTACTATTCGCCGACCGTGCTCAGCAGTATTTTCTCAGTATTCGTCAAAAATGTGCCTGCGATTCCCACGTATGCACCCAAAGGGAAGATACTCGATGTCGGGTGCGGCTCAGGCGGAACGCTTCAGATGCTTTCGGAATTAGGATGGATCACCTATGGCTTGGAAATAGATAAACTGGCGGTACATATGGCACATCGGATCGGTCAAAAACGGGTATACATCGGAGGATACAGGAAAATGAATGATTTTCCGCCGGAATCGTTCGATGCCATCCGTTTATATCATGTCATCGAACATTTGGACGATCCGGTCAGATGTTTGAGGCTTATTCGGCGGGGATTGAAAGCCAATGGTGAAGTGATTTTGGGTATACCGAATGCAGGAGGGCTGTTGGCGAGAATATTCGGAAAGTACTGGTACGGTTTGGATTGTCCAAGACACCGGTTCGCGTTTACTCAGGCCAATTTGAAGTCACTATTGGAACAGAATGGTTTTACGCCCACTCAGACCGGGTATTTCTCAGCTGGAGGACTTCTGGGAAGTGTCCAGTATTATCTGTACGAACGTTTCGGAATTAGAAGAGACCTTGTGAATACGCTCTTTCTGGTTTTTCTCACATATCCTTTCGAATGGCTTGCTGATTTTTTCCGTATGGGAGATGTCTGTGTTATCCGGGCAAGAAAAGCGGTGTAATATGAAGTATTTCCGCTACTTTCTGGCAATTCTTCTCTGGTGTATGCCGTACATTGGAGATGGAGGATATCTTGTCGGAGGAGACGATCTCCGGTTGTATTATCTCTACCCGGAAACATATTTCCGGAATTTCTTCCCGAATATCATCGGAAATAATGCTCTGGGAATCAATTTCGGATATTTCCCCGTTGGTTTTGCGGCCCCCTTAACCGGGGTAATCTTCTTCGTAAAGCAGATGCTCCCCATGCTGAACACCCAGGCGTTCATGTATGGACTGAATTATGCTCTGGCCTTTCTTTGGTCATCTGCCTTTTTCCGTCAATTGTCCGACAGGAAGTCGTTGTTTCTGGACGCCGCAGCTTCCGCCTGCGGATTGTTCTATGTGCTATCCCCGTATCTCGTCAATACGATATTCCAGACCCAATTATCCGCGGTATATTTGCTTTCCACTATTCCCGGCATCCTGTATTTCTATTCGGTAGGATGGAGAAAAGAATCCTATGCCTATGTTGTCGCAGCCGTGCTCGTATATTCGATATTGAGTTCCACGGTATTGAGCGCCCCCTGGTTCATTCCGGTCCTTCTTTGTCTGATTCCGTACTTGCTGTATCTGGGAATCCGAAAACCCGTCTTCACGCTCAAATCTCTTGCCGTTGCTTGTGTAAGTTTTTTCCTTCTGAATCTCTATTGGATCATCCATCTGTTGGTGCCGTTTATAGTTCCGGGGGACAGGGGAAGCGTTGTCTCGTCACTCACTGACCAGAAGTTCCGTCAGGAAAATGCGAATATGATTACCGCGATGACGTATTTAAATGGTCCGGTATCCCAGATATTCAACACCGTGAGAACATCCTGGACCCAGTCGGGAAGAGTAACCGGAATCGGTTTGGCCGGATCCATATATCTTGCTGTTGTTTTTCTGGGAGGAATGGTTGGCCGGCGGGTCAATACTTCAATTCGGACGGTGTTTCTCATAGCGATCAGCTGTCTAGCTCTGTCGATGCTACTATACACGCCGAACTTCGGAGGCTGGAACCGGAATCTATTCGAATGGGCTGTCCAGACCATTCCGTTTTTCGTCATGTTCCGGAATATGTATGACAAGTTCGCTTTCGCGCTTGCATTTTCCTATGCATTCGCCGTTTATGGAGCTATCCTTGTCCTTGATGCCGCATTCCCGAAAAAACCCGCGAGATGGGCGCTTGTAGGTCTTGTGGGTGTCGTTACGCTGATGCTTTCCTGGACGTTCATCCGATACGGACCGCGCGACCGGATCACCCAGGAGGCGGTTCATCCGCCGCTGAATACCGATTATCAGAATTTGGTTTCGTATATACGCAATCATCCGGAAGAATCGAAATACCTTTGGCTTCCCATGACATTTCCGGGATACGTGTATCTGGACGACTCCCGCAGCGGTGGATCATACTATGTGGGACCATCTCCCCTGAGACTCTTCGCGGGAGTGAATGATGTGGCAGGCTTCTATGGGATTTCGCCGACTTTGGATTCCGGACTCAACTGGAGATTACTGGATGCACTTCGCTCCGGATCCTACGCCCAGGCAAAAGAACTGTTGAAATACCAGGATATCGGATTTGTGATCCTAAATCATGATCGGCTTCCGGATGCGAAGCGGGAATTCCTTAACGGGTTTTCGTTTTTCGATCTGCAAACCCAGGAATTTCTGGATTCCCTGCTGGGAGAAAAAATTGCGGATTTCGGGGATCGATATAGCCTGTATTATGTGAACGAGGATATCCGGCTGCCCCATGCATACATTGAAGCGACTGGTCAATCCGGTGAGGAAATGATCCAACCACTTGATTATCGGAAATCAACAGACGGATCGTATACGATGCAACTCCCAATGCATACTGCCGCACGATTGGTGCTGATGGAGCCGTATCATCCGCTATGGGATGTTGAGCAATTGGATGCAAATACCCATACGTCCATCGGATTTCGACATGAGCCGGCCTACTCGTATGGAAATGCGTGGAAACTAACGACGGGAGAATCCCAAGTACCAAAGAATGGAAATAAACAGGATGATACGATCCGAGTACGGATTCAATTCCGACCAAGGGTCCTCACATACCCGGCGTTTCTGGTAAGCATCATTGCATTCGGTATCCTCATACTTAAGCTGATTGTCATTCTATTCCTGAAGCGGGCCTATGGAAAAAAGTAATCCATCGCGTTTTTTGACAGTCTTGGGAGCGGGGATCACCGGCGCAGTCCTGTCGCTGATGATGTACGCTGAGGTGTATCCCACTTCGTTGGTTTCTGCGGATACCAAAGTCAAATTGTCCGGCACTTGGGATACACCGCTTATTCAGGGTGCGACGGTATCCGGTCTATTCAGGGCCGCATATGACAATCTGGGCTCGGTAAGAATACCGGTCCGAACATATGACCGTATCAATTCCAACACTGTTATATTCAGACTGCGCGAACTGGGTTCTGCTCCCTGGATAGTCGAAAACACGTATGTGACGGATCGATTTACGGACGGATACCGGTATCCTTTCGGATTTCCGCTTATTGAGGGCTCCTCCGGAAAAACATACGAATTCCAGATACATGCACAATCCGGTACTCCACAAAACGCTGTCGGGTTCCGGTCGGGAATGTATCCGGTGACGTTTCAGTACGCGTTCCCCAAGACTTCCTTTCTGGGAAGCCCGGCGGCAATCCTGCGATTCCTAGAGGTCAAGGGAGCGAATCTCATAACAGATGGCGCATTCGGAATGGTTTTACTTGTGTGCCTATTGCCCGCAATCTCCTTATGTCTGCCCATGTTTGCGAAGAACGGATTGTCGCGGCAAGGGGTTGGAACGCTTCTGTTCCTTTCGGCCATCGGTCTGTTTATTGCCATCCCCGCAACACTTCACCCGGATATGATCTTGGGGTTGTTCGCAATGGGAGTATTTTTTCTGTTGAGCAGGAGATTGAGTTCCTGGCAGGTGTTCGCCAGTGGTTTATGTTTCCTTATTCTCATGATAGTGCAGATATATTTGGGAAATAGCTATCTTACACCGAGATTCGGGCAAGGCATTTTTCTTTGTTTGGTATTGGGAGGTATCCAGATTATCCGGGAAACGACAGTGCATAACCGGAGATCGTAATCCGAATTTTTTTGAGGATATGCG
This sequence comes from uncultured Gammaproteobacteria bacterium, assembly GCA_964437805.1. Taxonomy (GTDB): domain Bacteria; phylum Patescibacteriota; class Microgenomatia; order UBA10105; family UBA927; genus UBA10108. The sequence continues at coordinate 4,874 of CAYTIP010000030.1, forward strand.
GAAATTATCAATCGTTTTCGTCATGCCGATCTATCTGCCGGCCAAACTTACCGGATCGGAAGTGGTGGTGCGCCATATTTCGGAAACTCTGGTTCGGAAGGGGCATACCGTATCGATTTACTGCAGTAATGCGAAGACCGCCAGATATTGGTACGATCCGATATTCGGATTACCGCTTGATAAACCAACGGAACGGATCGGAGGAGTATCCGTCAGGAGGCTCCGATGCAACCAATTGGTATCGGCAATTCTTTATTGTTTCCAGCTTGTAATCAACGCTGTTCCGTTCCTCAAACTGGCGGCAAATGCATTTGTTCCAAGTCTGGAAATTCTTGCCTGGGGTCCGATCCTTCGCGGATTGGAGAAGGAAATAGCGGTGCGGCATCCGGACTTCGTCTTCGTTTCGCCGTTTCCGGCGGGAATTTGTTTGACAGTGCGGGACATATGCAAGCGTCTGAAGATTCCCTACGCAGTGATCCCGTTTTTCAAGAAAGACCAGAAGCTCTTCCAAAACAGATTGTTGGGCAGAATACTGGATGATGCTGGGATCGTATATTGCCCGACACGTACGGAAATGACCTATATTTCCCAATTCACCCGCAATACGAATCTCCATGAACTGCCCAGTACGATCGACCTGGCATATGTCCGTGCCAACATGGTAAGAATCCGAAGAAGAGCAGGCGAGCTGAAACGATCGGACCGTTTCCGCGGTAAACGCGTCGTATTGTTCGTCGGCAATAAAGGCGGAGGGAAGGGGATCATGGATGCCGCCGAAGCAGTGCAGCTGCTCGGACGCACCGATACCCGGTTTGTGGCAATAGGTAATACCGTAGGAGACTGGAAACACTATCTTACGGCACATAATTGTCCGTCGATTGTGGATATCGGCTATCTCACCGGGATCGAGAAATACGCCTACTACGCGCTTTCGGATATTCTCATACTACCGTCAAAAACCGATAATTTCCCTCTCGTATTCCTGGAAGCATGGGCGTTTCGCAAACCGGTGGTTGCGTATGACTACTATTCGATGCGGGAGATATTGTCGGACGGTTCGGGATATCTGGTTCGCGATATGAATCCGTCAGGCTTAGCGCAGGCACTCGCTTATCTCCTGGACCATCCCCGCGCTGCTGAAAAAATCGGCAGCGTCGGGTATCATAAGGTAAATCGGTACGGCGTGAACCACGTTGTCGAGAAGTATTTATTGCCGCCCATCAACAACCGCATTCGTATATGAACGCGTTCGAATCAAAAGTGTACGGAAAGTATATCTCTTCGCACTTCGGTACAGTCCATGCGGACATAACCCGGTCGCTGCGCACGCGGTATTATTACTGGAAATCCTATCTTACGAGATATCTTCCTGATGACAGGAATGCGGTTATTCTGGAAATCGGTTGTGGAATGGGTCACAATCTTTATGCCTTGTCGGCTTTGGGGTACGCCAACGTTATCGGATACGATATTTCCGGTGAATGTCGTTCATATTGCAGCAAGTCGGGATATACGGTGAGCAGATCGCATTCAACAGCTTCCCTTGCCCGGGAATTCAAACACAAACCGATTGCACTCATCATTATTTACGATTTGATTGAACACATGGATCCGGAGCAGGCAACTAAATTTATGGGTGAAATCCGGTCGCTGTGCACAAACGGTATCACGCAGGTTCTTCTTTCGCATCCCAACGGTGAATTTCCGTTGAATTCCCCAAGCCGGTATATCGATATATCCCATCGGTTTCTCTATACAGGCTCGTCAATGCGCCAATTACTTGGTATTGCTGGGTTTCGGGCAATTTCCATTCGTTCATATCCCTCTTTTTCCATCGAGGACGATGAGTTCGGCCGCCGGATGGCCAAACGGTTTATTCTCCAACCGTCATCCCGTATAGCTATCGGGACGCTTCGCATGTATTTGGCAGCATTGGGTATAGGTTTGGAACAGCCGTATCCGCAGCTATTTTGTTTGGCGGAACCCATTCAGTAATATGGATATATTTGGACAGATCGGTTCGCTGTATTTCAATGCCGGGGACCTGGATTTTTTCTGGCCCGAGCAGATCCGCGCGTTTTCCTGGTTGCCTCGGATTTTCTGGAGCGACACCGGGTTGGGAGTGTCCGGTCTTCAGAGTCTCTGGCTCACCTATCCCTTTACCCTCATCACGAAACTGTTGTTTACCATGGGAATTCCCTGGTGGCTGACGGAAAAACTCCTGTGGGGATTGGGATATGCGATGGGAATATACGCAGTCATTTCCCTTGGAGCATATCTGGGGTTCAGACGCAGGTTCCGCTTCCTGTCGGCGTTCATATATCTGACCAACACGTACGCGCTTCTGCTGTTTGGCGGGGGACAGCTTGGCGTATTCTGGGCATATGCATCGGTTCCGCTTGTGTTGAGGATATTCGTTGAGCTTATCGATCGGATAGTACAACCGGGACTATCCGACCGTTTGGATCTCTGTTTGGTACTGCGGGGAGGATTGGCGTTTGCCGTACTGGTAGCGCTGGATATACGTCTTGCATACCTTTCTCTGTTCCCAATCATATTGTATGGGTTCTTTCGAATCCTGCCCGATATAATGGGGAAACGGACATCTTCTTCAGGCGGTAGTATACGGCGTCTGG
>CAYTIP010000031.1:0-7244 GCA_964437805.1 uncultured Gammaproteobacteria bacterium
GGCCGGGAGTGTGGGAGTAGAGGAATCCCGGTCATTTCTGGTTTCCGTCCAGGAGGATTTGTTCCGTATCGGCGCACATCTCTCTGGCAGTGCCGAAAAACTGGATCCGGTCACGACCCGTATTCCACAGATGGAACAGGAGATCGACCGGATGGAATCCACACTGACACCGCTTTGTACATTTATCCTGCCGGGAGGATCAACAACTGCATCATGGGCGCATATCACCCGAAGTGTAGCTCGACGCGTTGAGCGAACGGGGGTATCCCTCAAGCGCACACCAGGACTTCCCGAGCGGAATCTTGATGCGGTACTTATATATCTCAACCGGCTATCCGATTATTTATTTGTCCTGGCACGGTATTGCAATGCAAATGAACACGTAGAAGACGTGCCGTGGAAGGGATCGGAAAACAGGAAAAAATAAGGGCTGGAAATTTTCGGTGCGATCGTGTATGGTGTGCATATTGACATGAAGTAGCAATACGAGGAACACTGTGCAATTCAGTGGCTGTGCCGCAACTGTGATCCCGATTTGATCGGGAAAGTCAGGAACTCCTTGCTACCGTACATCCCGAGCAGGAGGCATATGAATAAACGTTGGCGTATCGCCGCTTTTGTATTGGCGCTTTTCACAGGAGCATTCTTCCTCGTCAGACAGGCGCTCCCGCAACACACTCCCAATAAACCGCAACAGGCTTCGGTGCTGGGGGAAACATTACTCCCCACCGTCACACTCAGGATAGAGGATAGTGCCGGCCCCGACCGGATATTCAGCGGTATCCGTGCGGGTTCCCCCTACGCCGCACTACTGGCAATTCCCAAGGAAGCGGCGATATCCGTCGGGAACAAACAATATGATTTCGGTGTGTTTGTGACGTCCATCGCCGGGCGGGATGCCGGGTTGGACCAGGCCTGGATGTATGAGGTGAACGGGACCATGGGGACTGTTGCGGCAGACAGATATGTCCTTAAGGATGGAGATAGCGTCGTTTGGCGTTTGACCATGGTTTCCGCACAACAGCTATGAACAGCATAATCCTCATCGCCATTACCGTCGTGTCCCGACTTCTGCCGCACCTTCCCAATATGACATTGGTCGGATCCATGGGGCTGTTTACCGGATCCCGCGATCCGTTTGCCAAAGCCGCAGCTATTCTGGGTATGTCCCTTTTTATATCCGATGCATTGCTCGGTTTCCACAATCTGATGTGGGCCACATATGGGAGTATCGGATTGGGGATTGCATTGGGAAGAATATTAGGGAGAACACCTACCTGGAAGCGCATCATCAGCGTGAGCGCATTGTCCAGCGTCCAATTTTTCCTCATCACGAATGCCGCAGTGTGGGTGACTACTCCCTGGTATCCCAAAACAGCAGACGGATTGCTCGCCTGTTATGTCGCTGCCCTGCCGTTTTTCAGGAACAGCCTGTTGGGCGATCTTGCGTTTGCAGGCATTCTGTTTGGTGTTTCCGGTTTCCGGTGGACGGATTATTACCGAAAGGCACGTACTTTTTTCCCCGTGCACCCGGCGTTCCTATGGAAACGATATTTCCATAAATCCATATGAGACATGTGTCATTATGGCTGGCTGCTTCCATGGGACCCAGCGGGTTTGCCCGGTTTATGGCCGGATGCAGCTGTGAACAGGAAGACGCGTTATACCGGGACATTGAAGAGTATGAAGAACAAAAGATAACCGTTATTACCGGATTACCCACGGACAGCGCGCACCAACTGGCCCAATCGATCGTCACCAGAAGGAGACAGGAAGATAACCGGTATAAGGAAACGGACCGGTTGGGAACGGAAGGCGAAGGTCCGCAGTTTGTTTTTACGAAAGAAGGAGACGTCTATTTCCCCCAGTTCGACAGTACGCTCGGGGATATGTACACCAGGCAGAAAACACTCCGGCCGGATGAGTACAGCGAAACCGAACACAGGACAGTCGTTTCCGCCTACCGTTCGCTCCGGGAGGGCGCCACGCAGGCAGCACACATCGTGCACCATTTCAACCAGAATGGTCAGTTGGACGTGCGGGATGCGATTGTGCTTACCTATGATCCGCTTACGAAATCCGGCAGGATGCATATCCTCAATATTTCCCACCTGGGTGAAACCCACACATCGGAAGAGAGTGCCGTCGCCGCGCTCCAGGAGCGTTTGAACGGATTCGCGTTTGCCCAGGAACAATACGGTGAGTCGCCGCTGTTGGTCAGGACAGAGGATCCTGTTGATCCGGCTTCCCTGTTTATCCATCCGAAGGAGGTTCCGCCTGTACGGGAGAGTGAGATGGCTGTTGAAAATTTCCGTCACGAACACGTCCTGGGCGATGCATATGCCCCGGATGATCGGTTTATCCCGGTGGTACCCGGCCGGAAAGTCGTACATGCGGATAGTACACCCGAACCGGAAATTCCTTTCGTTCTTCCGGAATATCTCCAGCGTCTTATGGACCGGGACGACCGGGGAAGGCGTGTTGCCATTACGGATGTAAAACCGCAGGCTATGCCTGTCGTCGGAATTGTCCGGGAGAATCCGGGGAAACCGAAACGCACCCCGGAATCCGTCCGTCGGATACGGACCGAGAATCCGCGCATCGGAAATGAAGCGGCTCCTGAGATCGGACCCGAAGAGCAGCGCCTCCGGGAGCCGGTGCAGCAGCTGGAAATCGTGGAAAAAACCGGCGTGGGAATCGCCGGCATATTTGTGCTTCTCAACCGTTTGAGAACAGGTGGTGAGACACATGCCACACCCCAACAGCGGCCGGATCCTGTTGTCGGTGTGCCATCGGTCGCAGTCGAAGCGGTTCTTTTCGTCCACCCGCCCAAAGAGCCGGTTTTGGTGGGTAAAGGCGGAAAAAGCAGAGCACCCGAAACAACCCGTCCAAGAGTACTGGATGCCGTTCCGACCACCGGTGCGATACGGGAACGCCGCGTTCTTCCGCCGGAAATGCCGGTGTTTGCATTGCGCACCGCCGTTGCCCATATGGAAAAAACGATCCGTACTGCAGATTCCCCGTTGTCCGGCTTTGCCCAATGGATTGAACCCGTTTCCCTGCGTCATTCGGAACGCCCCAAGAAACCGGATGGCGAAATGCTTCCCACGCTAAAAAGGAAACGCAGACGTTCCAAAGAGCGTAGCCTGCGCCAGAGGAGATCCCGATTGGTTGCGGATATGATGACCGCGGTCAACAAACTGGTCAGGGCACAGCGTACGGAGCGGCCCGTGGATCCAAGGAAGACGGAAGTACAAAGAAAGCAAGCAATCTTACCCAAACAGGAAGTGAATGTATCTCTCTCTCCGGTAGCCACAGAACCACGTGTTAGAGAGGACAGGATGAACCGGACGGAACAACCGGAACCCCCGATATCCCAAACCGAAGCGGCACAGCAGGTAACCCTTATCATCCTGCTTTCGTGTCTCATGACAGCGGAAATACCGGCAGTAGTTACCGGGAACAATCCGGAAAAAACCGGGAAAACCGGACAACCCGAGCAACGGCATGAAGGAATCGGCGTACAGCTGTGGATGTATCTTGCGCTCATCTATTATGCGGGTTTGCTTCGCGAACACACTGCGTCGGTTGCCCCCAACCTGCCGGTTCCGAATAATTCCGGCAAGAAACGGAAACGGGGCCGTAGGAAACACCGCAGGAGTGCAACCCATCTATCCCGTCAGGGGATAATTTACGTTCGTACGGAACCTGAGGGGTATGCTATGATAAACCTATGAATAGCTTGCCCAATACTTCTCCGGGTGTACCCCTCACACCGGTTTCCGTATCCGGTCCCGCAGGCGGCAAGGAAATGGAATCCATGCCAAGTTCCGATCTGCCCATCAGGGAAATCCAGAAGGAGATCGATCTGCCCAAAGAGGTGGTATCGGCCGGAGTATCGGCCAAACCGACCGTGATACCCATTCCCGCACCGGTTCAGCGGATGGGTGTGCAGCCGGCAGGAAACAACGTGCCGATGGGAAACGGAAACACCGTGTCGTTGCCGCTGACGCAGCAGCAAATCAGCCAGGGTCTCCAGAAAAGCATGGTGGATTCCTGGCGCTGGCTGGCAGTGTGGTGCATCCGCCGTTTGAAGCAGTTCCGGTTTTTCCAGATGAAGGGAACATAACGCAGTATGGAAATGTCCGACCAATTCCTGGATATCACCTATCAGCTCCAAATGATCGGCGTATCGCTGGTCTTTATGGCATTTTTCTTCCTGTGTCTTCTGGGCCTTGGATATATCGCGTTTCTCATGTGGAAATACCGGGACAGGGAACTGCGCTCCTACGGGTATGTGCTCATGCAGGTGGCGGTCCCGCGGGATAACGAAATCAAAATCGATGCCGCGGAGCAGATGTTCGCCAGTCTCTACAGTATCCATCACGGAGGATTCTGGTCCTTCCTCAAGCCGCAGGAGCATTTCTCGTTCGAGATCGTTGCGCGCAAGGAGGATATCCGGTTTTACATCGCAGTTCCCAAAAAACATATGGACCTGGTCGAAAAGCAGATCCACGGCGCTTATCCCGGAGCGGATATCCGGGTTGTCGAGGAGTATTCGGTCTTTTCCAAGGAAGGGAAAGTCGCATACGCGGCACTGACCCTTTCCTCTGCGGATTTTTTCCCCATCCGCATATACCGCGACCTGCCGACCGACTCGCTTGCGTCCCTGACCTCGGTGCTGGCAAAAATGGAAGACGGCGAGGTAGCGGCAATCCAGTTGCTTATCCAACCATCCGACGGAAAATGGCGTGGATTCGGACACTCGTTCGTCGCCAAAACAAAGCGTGATGAATCCAATCCCGAAAAGGCGAGTTTCAAGGTAGACCATAAAACCCTGGAATCCATCGAGCAGAAGACGTCAAAGCCCGGATTCAATTCAGTGATCCGGATTGTCGTTTCGTCCACGACGAAGGAATCCGCCGATATGCATCTGTCCAATATCACGGCTTCGTTTCAGCAGTTTTCATCCGACCATAACCATTTCACCAAAGTGAAATTCCCATTCAAGCAGATGTTCATGATCGATTTCATTTACCGGTATTTTCCGATCATGAACCTGCCGTTTTTCAAGCAGTACGGCGTACTGAACACGGACGAGCTTTCCACGCTGTACCACTTTCCGAACAAATCCATCGAGACACCCCATATTTTCTGGCTGAACGCAAAACGCGCCCCGGCCCCCATGCAGATTCCCTCAAGCGGGCTGTACATCGGTCTATCCCGATACCGGGGTGTCGACCGGAAAATCTATATCGGGGAAGAAGACAGAAGAAGGCATATGTACGTGATCGGGAAAACGGGAACGGGGAAGTCGCAGATGCTGGAAGAACTGGTTATGCAGGATATCGAAGGCGGGCGGGGATGTGCGGTTATTGATCCCCACGGTGATCTAATCACCGGCATCCTCAACAGAATGCCCGCACGGCGAGCAGAAGACGTTATCTATTTCGATCCATCGGACGCGGAACGGCCCATGGGATTCAACATGCTGGAATCGCATTCGGAACAGGAACAGCATTTCGTGGCGACATCGATTGTGGGACTCATGTATAAGCTGTTTGATCCCATGAAAACCGGTATCATCGGACCAAGATTCGAGCATGCCATCAGGAACGCCATGCTTACGGTCATGCAGGCAATTCCCAACGGCACTTTCATCGAAGTGGTCCAGGTACTGCAGCGACCCGATTTCGTGCAGGAACTGCTGCCCCGCGTTACCGATCCCATCGTGAGACGCTACTGGACCGACCAGATCGCCCAGACGGCCGACTTCCACAAATCCGAAGTGCTGGACTACATCGTGTCCAAATTCGGCCGTTTCGTTACCAACCGGCTCATCCGCAATATGATCGGGCAATCCGAATCCTCCTTCAGTTTCCGTAACATCATGGACGAGGGGAAAATTCTTCTGGTTAATCTGGCAAAAGGGAAACTGGGCGAGGAAAACAGCAACTTCCTGGGACTTATCCTGGTACCCCGCATCCTGGTTGCTGCCATGAGCAGAACGGATATCCCGGAAGAACAACGGCGGGACTTCTATCTGTACGTGGACGAATTCCAGAATTTCGCAACTCCGGATTTTGCCCAAATCCTTTCCGAAGCCCGGAAATACAGGTTGAATCTCATAGTCGCCAACCAGTTTATCGGTCAGATGGAGGAAGAAGTGAAAAATGCCGTATTCGGAAACGTGGGTACCCTTGTTTCCTTCAGGATCGGCGTCACGGACGCCAATTATCTCCAACACGAATTCCAGCCGGTATTCAATGAAACGGATCTTATCAATATCGACCGGTATAACGCGTACCTGAAGACAACGGTACGCGGTGAACCGGTGAAACCCTTCAGCGTCGATCTGACCAAGGATATGCGGCTCGTCAACAGCGCCCGGAACGAGCAGATCTCACGCGCGATCGTCCAGCTTTCCAGATTGAAATACGGCCGTTCCAGGGAACTCGTGGAGGCGGAAATCGCACAGCGTGCCCGTCTGTAATTTCGTACCTTTACAAGGTGCGAAAACCCTGTACACTAATTTTTATTGCGTTATTGTGCATTGAGCTAACCACATCACTTCATGGATCAGACGGAAGAACCCGGTGGGGTTGTCAAAAAATCAGAAAAAGTCGTATATATCTTCAATCTGTCCGAAGACGTATGGCCGTTTATCAAGGCCATGTCCGACCCTCACGAGCGGCAGTATGAAATAGATTGGAACGCAAACCTCGCGGAACGGGATATCGTCGCACTTTCCGAAGAATCCAATCCCATACTTATCAGTCCGCGACCAATCAGGGATGCGTTTCTCCGATATTTTGAACGGGTTTTCGAAGGAAAGCATATCCGCATCCTTGTCCCCAAGACCCATACCGGCGAAATCTGTGAAGATATCCTGAAAGACCCGCGGATAATCCAGAAACTGGTCGAGGAAGCCAATTCGGTGAAGAAACTCACGCTGATCAGTTATTCCAGCAGTCCGCAATTTTTTCACTTGGTCGAGGTTCTTCAGAAAAAAGGCATCACGGTGTATACGCCGGAGTCGCCGGAACTGTCAAGCGCGTGGACGGTGAACTTTTTCGGCAGCAAATCCGGTATCCGTCAGCTTGCCCAGAAGAGCGGCGCATTGGAACCCGATTTCAAGGTTCCGGACGGACTCATCTGCGCCTCCATTTATGACGCCGCGATGATAGCGGCTAACAAATACATAAAGGAAGGCAGTGTCGACATAAAAACGAATAAGGGTAACT
>CAYTIP010000032.1:0-7005 GCA_964437805.1 uncultured Gammaproteobacteria bacterium
CATTTCTCTTGACCGGTCGCACGAAGACAAACTCAACCCAGCGAACCGTATTTTGGATTGTCTGTTTAATATATACATGCTGCACCCAATGGCTATTCTGTACCTTCGGTGCCTGTTTTTTCACCTGTCTCAATGCACTATGATACAGTTTATTGTATTCTGATGCTGACAATTGTGTAGACGATACGATCGTCGGGGGTTCGGGTGGTGTCGTGACTCCCTGTTGGGGTTTCTTCACCGTCTGCTGGCCTGCCCGTGGATTAACGATTTTCCTGCCCGAAAGCACGAGTCCGCCGACTGCCATCCCCATTTGACTTACTGCATTTCCGGTATTGGACTGCGTCAGGGATTTCGCCTGCTCATTGATTTTCTGCTGTACCAATCCGCGGAATCGGTTCATAAATGCAGTTGGTGCATCAGCATCCCGATTGGCAAGTTCACCATGCCCGACCACCTCATCCACCGGGATGCCGTAATACGTAATAACCTGTGCGGTCAACGCTGCTGCTTCCTGCACGATGGGACTGTTGAACATTTCCTCGTTCACCGTTCCGTCCGGATTCATGTAGAGATCGTACCGACCGCTCAACTCCAGATGGATATAGACATTTTTGTCGGTCGTAACAGCCTTGGTCTGCATGACGCCGTTCTCATACATGGGAGCAAGCTGTCTTGTGTCGACATTCCCGTTGGCATCGTACCCGATGACAAAGGTGGATGAGGAATGCAGGGTTTTCCCCCCCACAGGTCGGCCATTCACGAACGTATTGATCGTTTTATTGACGTCACCCCATTCTGACCGTGTCTTGCCGCCGGATTGGGCAAAATGGACGGAAAAATTCTTCGGATTGATAATTTCTGTTGGATCATTCAGCGCCTCTCCTTCCATGAAGCAGGAAGGACACACACCCGGCAGATCATACTGGTCTGCAAATGCAACCGGCGCGCCTTCCTGACCTGGAGGTACAACTTCCAGCGTTGTGGGCTTGGTGGAAACCGGAATCAGAAGCGGTTCGCCGCTTTGAACAGGAACTTGTGCTTCCAAAACCTTCTGGCCAGCTGCTCCGATCGGCTGGGCACCAGTGTTGAGATACCCCTCCCGCTCAAAAATATTCGCGTAGTCAAAGACACCGGGTCTGCCGAATGCAAATTCATGGGGCTGTTGTCTTGCGTAGTATTGATCGGCATCCTCGGGTGCAATCTCAACATTGAACGCGCCATAGGTTTTCTCGTATTGTTTCGGAGAGAAACCCATGACGTAATGAAGCGGCGAAATATTCATGCGGAAAGACCTGCCGTCGGCCGTTGTGACATCTGCCTTGACACCCGTATTCCAGAACTCACCTGCCCGTTCAGCCTGGTCAATAAATGCGGTGAAGGTAACGTTGTCAAAACGCGTACCGTAGACCGGGGGCAATCCCTTCACATGACGGTACAGATCGACCAACACCTGATTCGTAATCTCCACGTCACCGTCAAACTGCGCAAGGATCTCATCGGGACGGTCAAGACTTCCCCAGGCAAGCGGTGTGAGGTAATACCCGTAGGATTGGACGTATTTATGGAGCTGATACACCTGTGCGAACGCCTGCACATCTGGATTGGTCGCGAAATCCCGGGTCATTGCCAGACGGATCCGTGTGTACTCACTCTCGGCGACATCTCCGGTCTGTCCGGCCGGCAGATAGCCGATTTGTCGGGCTGCTCCAATGAGGAGTGCTTTATCCGCGTCAGTTCCGAACCGTCCGAAAATTACTTCCGGAGTCGTTGACTGAAGCATGCCACCGATGTCACTTACCCACCCCTGTTCTCTCCCCATCTCTCCACCAACGATTGCCTGGAACATAGCGTCCCCGGGACGGATAAAATCCGCCCATCTGAGAACAATCGGCAATCCTTCTTTATGCTGTCCCAGAATCGAATCCCTTCCCAGATGGTCAACTCCCAGATCGACGCGTTCTGGGACAACTATGGCATCGAATCGATCCGGCATACCCACGGAAACCGGAGCAACGGCGGGGGCCGGTTCTGTCGTAGTCGGTTCCTGTTCAATGATCACCCCGGGTATCTGTTGTTCCTCAACCTCAACCGGCGCCTGTTCACCTGCAGCCGGTGGTTCCAGGGTCCGGTATACTCCAAAATACACATGCTCGGAATCCGAAGCCTGGATGCCGCCCAGCTCATACAGGAATGGGTCGGTAAGCCCGAAGGTACCAATATAATCATTCGGCTGTCCCTGGGCAGTTACGTCATACACATCCAGGGAAGGTGTACCGGACTGATCCAGATTCACGAAGCCATGCAGGATACCGGTTGATCCGTCTGGCATGGTGTAGAACAGGACGACAAAATCCCCGGACGCAAGCGGTGTGGCAAAGACCTCATCCCCGATCGGCACGGTGTGTCCATATCTCCCACCTGGAACTTCCGCGTATCCGTCGTATCCACGGAACCGGATGGTAGAGACATGTTCTCCATACTGGTCGACGGGAAGTTGGACAGGCGCTTCCTGGGGAGTTTCTTCAGGCGCTTCACTTGCCGGTTTCTCTGCCGGCGCCTCTTCCTGGGGCGGCTGTGCCGCCGGCTTCTCCTCGACCGGCGCCTGTTCGGCAGGTTTCTCAACCGGCTGCTCTGTCTGTTGTTCCTCTCCTCCCGGAACGGCTTCTTTGGCCGCTTCTTCCACAGCTTCCTGCCCCTGCCCGAGAAGTCCTTCCAGCGGTTGGGTCAACTGGAGCACAGCCGGTGTCTGTTCCCGGAATTGCGCCAACCGGTTTCCTGCCAACGATCTCACAACGCCCAGTTGTGCAAGAGAGATAGCAATCAGTAAAACCACGTTCAGAACTTTTTGAGTAGTTTTCAGGGATCCGAACTGCCCGAATGTCCAGAATTGCCTTGGATGGAACAGCATCCTGGGAAGGTCGTACAACAAGAGACCGCCAAACGTAAACAACCGGGAGAGCAGGTAGACTGCCGGATGGTTCGTGGGCGTCGCATTGAGGAGCCGCGAGAACCGGTTGTTGGTGGACCAGAATCCGGATCCGTTTTTCAACACAAACGCACTCAGTGCCGTGTATCCGGCAATAACCAGGATGTTGGACATGAGCGCTGGAGCCAGGAACAGGACGATTGCCGTCGGAATGAACGGAATGACGACCCATTTAACCAAGGTTCCCACACCGGGCAGGCTGGTAATCCTGCCAAATACGCCCTTGAGCGGAAGAACCCGCAGGGTCAATCCCCCGATCACGATGCCGGCGGCGATTCCGGCCTTTGCCAATCCGATTCCCTTGAAGAACGCCCCGATTCCGCCCAGAACCCCGCCCAACCCGGCAAGGAGCGGGCCGCCAAAAAGCACGACAACGGTCCCGAACCCAAGAAGCACAGCGGCACCGATATAGATGACAGGCGGCATCGAGATAATCCCCTCCCACAAGCCACCAAGCGTGTCCCCAAGCCATACGCCCGAACGGGAAACCGCGCCACGCATTCTGGGACTCATCCGGTTGAGGAACCGGTCAAGAACCGGACGGACGCTGCGGTTCCACCAGGTGCTTGTCCTGCCGGTCTCTTCCTTTCCGATCTCGGAAAGAACCGAACGGTATATCGCATCGACCGAGGGGATGAACGATTGCTTATACCATGTTCCTTCTGTATTCAGTACATTGGCGTCGGTGACATCCATGCTCCACCCGTTCTCCTGGTACCACCGGGCGATTTCCGTTGCCGCGTGCTTTCTGAGAGTCGTCTCCAGCTGATTTTGCCGGGTCCGGTCATAGGGTTTCCCCTGGCTCAAAAGTTTATCCTGCTTTGCACGCTCTTCAATGAGCTGATAATGGACCGAAAGAATGGATGGATTGTTTCTGACCGATTCCAATAGACGCGTTGTCAGGTGCGACCGTTCCTCATCGGTCAACTGTTTGAACTCAACTGGAGCAGTATCGTCAACAGGTTGCACCACGTCAGCGACGGGAACGGAAAGGGATAATTCATCATATTTCTTGACGATCGCCTCGGCATACCCTTCCACCATCTGACGGAGGACATCAAATTGGGCGGGTTTTGCAGCCATGGACAGGACGAAATCCTGACCCAAACGGGAAAGGATATGTCCGGCGATCGTCGTACGGATATTGGGAGAGGCGAAATCCAACGTCAGTTTCCCCGTCAGAACATCCCGGTAGAGTTTGTCCAGTGCTTCCTTAATCCGGGGATCATAAATTCCGCAGCTTGCCGCATATACTTTGGACACGATGCCGCTCGTGGCAACGGTGGGAGGACAGACGCCTTTTTTCACCGAATCGATGGCTCCCAAAAGCGGAAGGAGTGCTGCCTGATCGTCCTGCTGTGCAAGCCAGTCCAGGAATTCCTGGCTGGGCTGCCACCCGGAAACATAATCGATGCCTTGCATCCGCATGAGGATTTCTGTCCGGTTCGCGCTCAGACGCTGGAATTCGACCTCCGAACCGTCCGGAAGACCGGTCACCTTTGCTACAGCCGTCGGACGGAATTCACCAAGATTCGGGTTATTCGGCAGATCTTCGGTACTGTCGAATCCAAGATTGACCACGACACTGGAAGGGAGTAGATCGTTCACCTTAAAGGGCAGCTGGCCTTCGGGATCCTGATTTACGCCGACGCCTTGGCTATGGTACATATCCCGCGCATGATCGTTCATCGGGTGTCCCTGGATTCCTCCGGGGAACGTCTCGAATAACGGGAATTCTGTGCTCTGGGAGAGAATCGTTCCGTCACTCAAACGCGTACCCGCAGGAAGCGTGACCATGATGCCGAAGAGTTCGCCAAGCGTTGAAGATGCGGTACATGCACCGTTTCCGCCCCGGATATACCCGTCACCGTGCTGACCGTGTTGAATTTCATCACCGCGAAGGTAGTCGCCCAAATCAATTTCTCCTCCAAAGGTAATCCACTCTCCCGGATGCAGCACGTGGTGGCCGAACCGATACATCGCCTCCTCCATATTCCACTGCGCCTGGCTGTCGCCGTTGGGAGCCTGCCCCTGGTTGTAATTGTTATATGGATCGGATTTGTCCAGGAAAAACGCAACTTTGACTTCCACGGGTGCATGTCCACTCACCGGTTCGGAATAGACAGCTCCACTCCATTGCGTCGATTCTTGGGAGATGACCACCGGTTCGGCCGAAGCCGCTGGTTGTGCGGCAGGTTTTGGCTGTATGGGTTTCGGAACCACCGGTACAACCGGTTTGACCGGCGGTTTTGCAGCAGGGGGGTTTTCTGCCGGTTTATCGGGCTCCTGGGGTTTTACCGCGGGTTTCGCCGGTTCTTTTACCGGCTCGGCCGGCTTTTCGGGCTCTTGTGCCGGTTGCGGCTGCTGCGGTTGGGTTTGTGGGCGTTGCGCCTGCTGTTGGGGACGTTCTTCCGTCTGTCCAGCGAACCAGTCACGAATACCCGCAAAGAATCCACCGATGGAATCGATTGCTTTGGATACGGCATCGCTGATGCTTTCAAATACATCTTGGGCATCGACGGCCGGCGCATCACCGACCATCTGCTGGAATGTTGATCCCGCATGGCTTAATTCCGATCCCAAGGTCGTCAGAATCCGGACGCTGTTGAAGAACCGCATCCAGGCCTGGGCACTGAAGCGGGTTATCCCGAATACGTTTGGATTCTGCTCCCTGCGGCGCAAATCCTCCAGCTTCTCCGACACTGCCGTCCCCAGTTCCCTTACCTGGACAGGGGCGGATTCCAATTGTTGAGGAGTCAACTGGCGCATGGAGGTAATGGGTGTCGTCACATTCCGGTCCGCCTGCTCTTTAAGCTGGACTCCGCGGGAACCCAATGCTGCCATTGCCTTATCAAACTCCAGTCTCCCCACTTCGTCTTCCAAACCGGAGCGGAGCGTGTCATATGCGGAATCGGCAAGCCAGGATTCCTCCGAAAGGACGTCCCGGATGGCCTCCAGACGCGTACTGCCTGTCTGTACCTTCATTGCAATGAGGGTTTCGGCAATGTACGAAGGATCTGTGATGGTATCCACGACCATAGCCCGGAGCTGGTCCAGATTTCTGATGCTTTCCGGACTCAGACGGTCTGCATTAGTGAGCTCCCGGCTTTGCTCTGCCTCGAGTTTTTCACGGACCTGCTGAACGTTATCTTCCTGTTCTGTTTGGATCTGCCGGAGTTTTTCCTGGAGGAATTTGGTAAACAGCGCGGGATCATTGATTTCCGCAAGCTTTTCCTGATTGGTGAAAACCGACTGGAGCGATCCGTTCTGCCTCTGATACTGGATGAAGAACTGGAGATACGCCTCCGCATACGGCGTGAGCTCGATGAGCCGTTCGGTCAACTCCGTACCGTGAAGCTGCGACTGCAGCTGGCCGCTCAAACGGAACTGGAGCGCCTTGTGCGTAAGAGCCCGCGTGAGGGCCGCGTCGCTGATATCGCCCTGCGGACTCCCCAGGAAGCTATCGATGATAACCCCACGCAGGCGGGCTTCATCAAACCGGGCAGTTTGTCGGGAAACGATCGTAATCATTTCCCGCCGTACCGCCTCACCAATCCAATGGACTGCCTGGACATCGCTGGTCAGGGACAACGCGGCTTCCGTTACCTGATCGACAAACAGTCGGAGCACGTCGGAAATATTTCCGGCAGTCTCCGCAAACATGCGTCGTTTCAATGCATCGGAACTGAAGTACTCCTGCGGGAACACGCCCCTACCCTGGTAGACGGTTGCGGGAACATCTCCCAGCACCTCATCGTAATCCAGCTCGTCGTTCCCGTTTACGGCACGATTGAATACGGCATCGGCGAATGCCTGACGGATACTGTCCGTTTGCTCCTTATAATCATTCTCCGCCTGGACTGTCATCTCCGCAATGAATTGCCGTGCTGCATCTGTCGTGATATCGATCTGCCTGTCTATGAGGGCTAATTGAATAGCCGACTGGATCGTCTGCCGCAGGTCGGCGATGACACCGGTATCCGTCATCTGACTCACCATAAACCGGATCGTCGGGAGTG
>CAYTIP010000033.1:0-6839 GCA_964437805.1 uncultured Gammaproteobacteria bacterium
GGCACAAGCCTCCGGGGTATTCCGGGGAATCAAGGCGGGTATGTCCGTATTAACGTCACTTGTGGGAGGATTGCATAAATCCTCCGAAGAATAACGAAAAGGAGAACACTATGCATCAGGAACGTCCGGACGGAAAATTCATGTTTGGTTTTTTCCTTGGCGGATTAATCGGTGCCGCGACGATATTTTTCCTTGGAACCAAGGAAGGAAAGCGGGCGGGGAAGATGATCCAGCGTAAAGGGAAAGAAGTGATGGATGACCTGGAGGAGAAAGTGCAGGATCTGGAGGAAAAAGGGAAGGAACTCATAGAGCGTGGGGAGGAAATCAAGGAGGAAGTGGTTGGTCAGATGAAGGAAACCGCAAACGGCGTTTCCAAGGAAGCGAGTGAACGGCTGGATCATGCTCTGGAAAAACTCGAGGACGTACAGAAGGAAACACTGCAGAAAACAACGTCAATGCGCAAGCACTTCGTGAATCTTCCTAAACGGAAGTAATCCCCAGTACTTACCCAACGCGGCATCGGTAAGGCAGTCGATCTGTCGTTTGGGCTGTATTCCGCATGTACCACGCGCAGACCGACTGCTGTGCGTTCGTTCTCCCCCAGAGGATCGGGAATGTCCCTTGGGGCATGGGCAAGCTGGAAGGAATAGACGATATGGGCAGCTATCCGCGTGGTACAATTGCAGGATGAAAACGGTAGGGAGATGGTTGTCGGGCGGCGTATGCGAGCGCAATATGCGCGTCTTCAGGGTATTAAAGGTTACCCAGTCCCTTCTGTTTTATATTCCGGTGTGGGTTGCCTATGAACGGCAGTTTCTGGATTTTTCCCAGTTTACCCTCATCGAGGCCATCATCTACGGCATCCAGATGGCTCTGGAACTTCCGACGGGAGCACTCGCTGATTTGTGGGGCAAGCGCATGACGGTATTTTCGGGACTCCTCGTGTCGGCCGCCGGCTTATTCCTGTATGGTATCGCAACCTCCTTCCCTCTTTTTGTTTTGTACGCGTGCGTCACCGGAATTGGCGGCGCACTGATTTCCGGAGCCGAAGAAGCACTGTTGTTCGACTCGCTCAAAGAAGGTGGAAGGGAACAGGAATTCGGGGAACGGATGGGATATTTCAATATGATTTTCCAGATCGGTTTGGCGGTTTCTGCCGTGATCGGCGGATGGTTGGGGTCCCTGTCGTATTCCCTGGCGGTATGGGCGACATTCGCCTCGACCCTTATGACCGCAATCCTCAGTCTGTTTCTTGTGGAACCGCATGTGGATACCGAGCAGTTCACATTGAAGAATTATCTGCGCCAGACAAAAATGGGCATAAAGGAATTAGTGAAGAATGACCATATCAAACAAATATCCCTGTTTTACATTCTGGTAGGAGGGATCACCTGGGTGTGCCAGTTAATATTTAACGCGTCCATCCTCACGGATTTGGGATTTACTCCGTCGGAATTCGGCTGGACCATGGCCCTTCTTCGCATCATCAATGGCGTACTGCTGTTCCGGGTTCTGCGTTTGGGATCGTTTCTCAATCGGTCGCGTGTATTCCTCATGTTCCCGGTGGTCATGACGCTGGGGCTCCTGCCGGGTATTTGGTTGGGTAAATGGATCGCAGTACCGTTCATTGCGGCCATTATGTTCTCATCCACCGCAAGATGGTCGATTCTGGGGAAGTACACAAATGAGGAATTCTCCTCAAACAACCGCGCAACCGCCATATCCACACTCTCCATGGCAATCGGCGTAATCTACATAGTTGTCGCCGTTGTGTCCGGCCCGATCATGCAGGCGTTTGGAGGGGCGCGTATCATGTACACGCTTCTGGGAATCGTCACACTCCTTACCGTATTACCGTTGGGTATCCGGTTGGCCAGCGCGCATAAATCACAGGGATGATCATGGTATAATCCATGCTATGACATCCTCGGAAGTGAGAAAAAAATACCTGGATTTTTTCGTCTCGCGGTCCCATGCCCAAATTCCCTCGGCACCGCTTGTTCCCGAGAACGACCCCACGACGCTGTTTACCTCTTCCGGTATGCAGCCGCTCGTTCCATATCTGTTGGGCCAGCCGCACCCCTTGGGCAAGAGATTGGTGGACAGCCAGAAATCATTCCGTGCACAGGATATCGACGAGGTAGGAGATAACCGGCACACCACGTTTTTTGAGATGCTGGGTAATTGGTCCCTGGGGGATTACTTCAAGAAGGAGCAGCTTCCCTGGGTATTCGAATTCCTCACATCCCATCTCATGCTGGATCCCAGACGTCTGTTCGTCACCGTGTTTGAAGGGAACCAGGCCGTTCCCAAAGACGAGGAATCCATCGGCATTTGGAAAGAAGTATTCGCACGTGCCGGTATCGATGCAGTCGTGGGAGAGAGGATATTTGCCTACCCCGCAAGAAAGAACTGGTGGAGCAGATCGGGCGAACCGGAACAGATGGCAGCAGGTGAACCCGGAGGACCGGACAGCGAAATCTTCTATGATTTCGGGGAAGAACTCCACCTCCATGAACATTCGCCGTACCGAGATACTGTCTGCCACCCCAACTGTGATTGCGGCCGGTTTTTGGAAATCGGCAATTCCGTATTCATGCAGTATCAGAAACAGGAAGACGGGTCACTAAAGGAATTGCCGCAGAAAAATGTCGATTTCGGCGGTGGATTGGAACGGCTGGTCGCGGCAACGGAAAATACTCCGGATATATTTCGCACGGATATGTTCGCACCCATCATTCAGGTAATCGAGGAATCAACAGGCAAATCCTATGAAGACAGCACGGTGCAACCTGCCATGAGAATCATCGGTGATCACCTCAAGGCGGCGACGTTCATGATAGCCGATGGAGTGATCCCCAGCAATAAACAGCAGGGGTATGTTCTTCGTCGTTTAATAAGAAGGTCTGCAGTCAAAATGCGCGGTTTGGGTGTGGATGAGACCGTTTCTCTGGGGAAAGCGGTGTGCCGGGCCGTCCGGGAAATATACCCCGACATTTACCTTCCTCGCGATGAACAGGCGTTTGGCGCTATCGAATCCGCGATCGCCGATGAGCTGTCCAAATTCGAACGCGTCCTCCGGGTGGGAATGCAGGTTTTGGCAAAGCAGGATGTTATAACCGGGAAAAGTGCATTCGATCTTCTCCAATCATACGGATTTCCCTGGGAGCTTACCTACGAACTGGCAAGGGAACGGGGGTTGGACGTGAGTAAGGACGAATTCGAGGAGGAATTCAAAAAACACCAGGAGCGTTCCAGAACAGCCGCATCAGGGATGTTCAAAGGAGGGCTTGCCGACGCTTCAGTGGAAACCACGAAACTCCACACGGCGACGCACCTGCTGCACCAGGCACTGCGTATGACTCTGGGGACCCATGTCTCGCAAAAGGGAAGTAATATAACGGTCGAACGCCTCCGGTTTGATTTTTCCCATCCTTCCAAGGTGACCGACGAGGAACTCAGGCGCATCGAATCCATAGTGAACGAACAGATTGCCCGGAATCTCCCCGTCGTCCATGAGGAGATGGAAAAGGATCGGGCACTTTCAAGCGGCGCGTTGGGCTTTTTCACCCAGAAGTATGCCGATATGGTCACGGTATACACGGTTGGCGATCCGAACGGATCCTATTTCAGCAAGGAAATCTGCGGCGGACCGCACGTATCCTTTACAGGCGAGCTGGGCCACTTTACAATACTTAAGGAGGAGTCTGCCGCATCCGGAGTGAGGAGAATTTACGCACGTGTCGGGAACGCAGGGCAGACATCCCGTTAGTCATATCCGAGGCAAATTCTTGACGGATGGAGATTAAACAGCCTTGGTGTACGGCCATGAAACTGTTTCAAACCATTCAGCACCTGGTGCAGAAGAAACCGAACGTTGAACCGGAGATGTTTCTTTCCGTCATTCTGGACGAAAGCTATGTTCAGGTGGGTGCGTGGACACTGGACCACGATCACAAACCAAAGATTTTGGCAAAAGCATCCGAACGGGCAGCAGCACCTTCCTGGGAAGACCGGATCCGTATGGTCGATCACGCGATCGGCAAACTTGAGGAGGAAACGGGAAGCGCTAAATTATCCAAAGTAGTACTCGGATTGGGGGAACGGTTCCTGACCAGAAGCGGGGATATCGACAGAAGCGTGAGACCGCATCTGAAAAAACTTACCCAGACATTGGAATTATCGGCTTTGGGCTTTGTACCGCTTGCTACCGGAATTGCGCATTTCCTCCGGAAATCCGAAGGGATTCCGACGAGCGTCATACTGGTCGGTGTCACGGAACAATCATTTGACATTAGTATTTACCGGGTCGGAAGACTCGCATTTTCGGTTTCCGTAAATCGGACGGAATCGGAAGGATTGGACATTGAAAACGGGTTAAAACTCTGTCCCGATGCAGAAGTACTTCCTTCACGGATTCTTCTGTACGGCGCTGACGATGTGCGGATTCATGAGGTGCAGTCCGTTCTTCTCAAATACCAATGGACTTCCAGGGCAAATTTCCTCCATTATCCGAAGATTGAGGTGTATCCGTTTGAGGACCTGACGGATTCGGTGGTCGAGGCCGGCGCCAATGAGCTGACACAGGGTATGAGTGAGGATCGCGTGGAAGGTGAGGGTGCGGAACCGGAATCGGAAATCGCGGCGCAGAAATCCGAGTCAGAACCCGAACCGGATGACGACAAAGAGCCGCCGCTTGATGAGGAACCCGTGATCAAGGATCCGGAAGACACCGGACAGAGTCATGTGGTAGTCGTCCAGCCGGAAGCGCTCGGATTTCATGAATCTGTCGGAGACGGGAAGGAAGACAGGCGGCAGGAGGAGGCTGTATATGGGGAGGAGGCTCCGGTCGAAAATCCGCTTGAGTTCTCCAAGGAGGAGAAGCAGAATCTCCTGCACGGAAAAAAGACACATTCCGAAGATGAGGATGAACTCATGGATGAGCAATCAGTAGATACACAGCATAAAACAGGACTACCTATACAGCGTTCCGCAGGCGCATTTCTTCATTCCATTGCGCGGATGACGGGCAGGACGCCCAAAGTGCCGGTGATTATCGGTGTCGTCGTCCTCCTCCTGTTGGGCGGCGGATCCGTGTTCGCCCTCACCTATCTGCCATCGGCGAAGATTACCCTTTCCGTTCTCCCGAAAATGATTACCCGCAATGAAACCATCCGCATAGATCCTGAAGCCGGGAGCATCGACCCCACGACCAAGACCGTTCCCGGGAAGAAAGTTGAAAAGGTCGTCTCGGGTGAGAAAACAATAACCGCGACCGGAAAGAAAAAAGTCGGCGATCCGGCCAAAGGGACGATCACGTTATTCAACAAATCGGAGACCACTGCCTATACGCTCAAAAAAGGAACAGTCGTAACCACGGGTTCCCTGCAGTTTACTCTGGATACTGATGTTTCCATCGCATCCGCATCCACAAGCCTGTCCGGCGACCAGCTGACGTTCGGAAAGAATACCGCGCCGGTAACCGCAGTTGCAGTCGGAACTGAAGGGAATATCGCATCCGGCAGGGACTTCGTAGTCAAGGATTACACCACCAGTACACTGTCCGGAAGAAACGAGAAAGCGTTTACCGGAGGAACAAGCAGGGAAGTGACGGTTGTTTCCCGGTCCGATTACGATACGCTCCAAAAAACACTCACGACCGACCTGATTGAGAAGGCAAAAGCGGAGCTTATGCAGAGCGTTTCCGGAAAGGAACGCATGATCGACGAAACGATCAAGACCGCGGTCAAGGAAAAAAAGTTTACCCAGGAGATCGACCAGGAAGCAAAGGATCTTCACGGGTCCCTGACGGTCTCCGTATCGGCAATCACCTACGATGAAAGCGATATCAAATCCGTTCTTGCCGGTGTTGCCCAGTCGGACGTCCCTGCCGGGTATTCGGTCAACGATGCACGGACGACCGTTACGGTGGGAGAAGTCACGATCGCAAAGGATACATCCATGAGCGCCAAGGCTTCCCTGACGACCGTGGCGGTTCCCTCGATTGCTACCGATACGGTTAGGAAGAGTGTCGCAGGGAAAAAGCTTACGGAAGCCGAAAGCCAGCTCCGTTCCCTTCCGGGAGTGGCCAGTGCCGAATTCACCTTCCAATCCGCCTGGAATAAATCCGTACTCCCCAAGCAGGCCGACCATATTTCCATTTCCGTCGTTACGGTGGAATAACCGGATTCTCCTATGGCAATGTACCGATACGTGAAAGCTACCAACGTGAGGAAAAAGACGGTTCCCAAAGCCGTTTCCCTCGGATTTATCGGGATCGGATTTGGATTGCTCGTCTGGACAGTGTGGCCGATTATTGCATTTTCCACGATCGCCCAACAACTGTTCGTGCAAACCGTTTCACCGATTTCCGAAGACGCGATCCGTCTGAATACGCTGGTCCAGGCGAGTTCCGGAGATGATGTCAATTATTCCAATGCAAACACCTGGTACCCGACCAAACCCCAGAAGAAAGGCGTGACACAGGTAAATACCTACAGCCTGACTATTCCAAAACTGAAAATCGAACAGGCTGTCGTCACCGTTGCCGGAGATGATCTGAACGAAAGCCTGATCCATTACGGAGGCACTCCGCTTCCCGGACAGGCTGGCAATACCGTCATTTTCGGCCATTCAACACTGCCCCAGTTTTATAATCCGAAGAACTACAAGACGATTTTTTCCCTGCTTCCCAGTCTCTCGGTGGGCGACAGAATCGTCCTTACCAGAGACGACATCCGGTATACGTACACGGTGTTTGATATGGTGGTACGGGAGCCAACGGATCTGACCCCGCTGGAACAACGGTTCGATGATTCATATCTGACCGTCGTTACCTG
>CAYTIP010000034.1:0-6593 GCA_964437805.1 uncultured Gammaproteobacteria bacterium
GGAGAGTTGATCATGGCACTGCAGAGGAACGAAGCCATTAACTGGGACAACACCATGGTTGTTGTCCCTTATGATGACAGGACATATACCATCCGATGCTGGGGTCGGGAGATACAAATCCCGACTGATTTTGTCGGTGGACTGGATATCCGCAAATTAGTCATCCTGCGCAATTACCTCTGCCAGGTATACCCCGGTGATTTGCCTACATTCCAACATACTGTCATTACGTCACTGGAGCAGGGGTATGATCCGGATCAAATGACGGAGTTCCTGGAACACTGGGTTGTTCTGGACCGAAAGGACAGGGCTGCAGGAATCATGACCCGCTACGCCAACAGGATTGCAGACGGGATGAAAAATGCATTCAGGGAAGTCATTATGAATGCCTTGCGTGCAGGCAAAAAAGAACCGGAACTTACGGAATTCCTTAATCAGGAAGCCGAGCAATACAAGCCATAGGGAAAATTCCTGAGAATGATTAACGGAGTGCTGCGATCGGTAGATACACCGGAGTAATCCAAAAACCCGGAGGCAGACAATATACGGAAATTGCGGGTCCCTACCGTCGTTGACGGATAACCGCTTCATCTTCACCCGGCGGATCCCAATGGGTAAGATATTCGTCAAACATCCTATCGGTAATATTGAATGCATCTGTCATCGGATTGGCGTTTCTGCCCACAACCCGCTTACGCATGAGTTCTACCGGGGTATCCAGGTAATACAAAACCGGCTTGGCTCCGACGGAGAGCGCCCGGTCCCGCATCGCATCCCGCTCTTCCCTGGACCAGAACCCCTCATCCAGAATGACATCAGTCCCTTTTTCCGCGATGCGAAATGCCATATCGCGCGTCATTGTACAGATCTTCCGGTCGTATGCTTCATACCCGGGTATGGATGGATTATGACCAAACAGTGCAATGAGCCACTCGTCCTTGGTAATCCGAATGGCTCCCGTTTCCCGCTCCAGTTTCCTGGCGAACGTCGTTTTCCCGGAGCCGATAAAGCCGCAGATAATGTACACCGTTGCCTGGTTCATGTATTCAGTATTTCGGGATGCTATCGTTTCCATTCCAACCAAACGCATCCTTCAAAAAAACGCCTGTCCATAGACTGCTATGTATGCTTTACACCGGAACCGGGCCAACAGATCGGGCATGATGCACCGGTATAGAGATGTCCCCGGCTGCACACCGTCTTCCCCAGTTTCCGGAATTCCGCAGCAATGGTCGGCGGCACATCCTTCCGGCAACCGCAATGCTCCAGGTGTTCCAGATGCCATGCCACCCGTTGTACGAGTGTTGAGGGCATCGGCATGCGATGCGCTTCGTGCCATGCTTTATTTATCGTTCCCATACTTCGGATTATACGCTCCTTCAAACGAGGTGAGTGCAGAAAGCTATCTCTGTTGCCTGAAGCAGTTATCTGGACAACACGTAATTCTGGATCCGGGTGCTGTACATAAGAACATCGTCCGGCCGGCGACCGGGATTCTCCGAAAGAAGGGTTTGGACATCATGGAGAATCGTCTGCATATATGGCATCAAATCATTCCTTCTTATCTCACCGATCCGTTTTTGCGCTTCCCCGATGAATACACCTGCAGTCCGGTATGAATTTCTGTGGAAACAGAGAGCTATCCGTTTCAAGTCCATGGAGAGCGCACCTAACAGCTCATTATTATTCATACAGTGTCCGGAAAAAAAATTTCATCTGATCCTCGAATTTTTTCCTGATCGACAAATCCTGGATTTCATTGCTTGGATTATTTTGAGACGGACGAATATTGATAAACGAATTCCCATCGATGGTCAGTGTGTCCAAATCAATACCCCCGCCCCAGAGATATTCCTGTTTTGATCCCTGTTCAAGCAGTATCTGCTCGGAATCGGCATGACGGTCACATCCTGCGGAGCACTTTTGGTCCTGTATGTCGATAACGGTCTTGATATACCTATCGAATTGTTCCTGGAGTCCACGGATTTCTTCTTCCGAATACGGTTTTTTCGTTGTGAGGATCATGGCTTTAGTATACCAAATACCGAATTGAATACTGAAGCGTGAGGGATTATCGAAAATAAACCGCCTTGAAGTTGGAATTATCCTATTGATTCTTCGTTATGAAACATGGGTCAACCGTTTGGATTTTCCCCGGCTTTTCGGATGGCTTCAAGATCCAGTTTCTTCATCGGCATGAATGCGGCGGTAACTGCCTCGGCTTTTCGCGGATCCCGCATCAGTTCATCCAGAATCCGTGGGACGACCTGCCAGGTGACGCCGAATTTATCGGTGCACCACCCGCATTGCTCGGCTTCCGGAACCGCCGAAAGTTTTCCCCAGAAGTAGTCGATTTCTTCCTGTGTTTCGCACTCGATGATAAAGGATATCGAGCCATTCAGTTTGAACGGTTCATACGGACCACCGTTGAGGGCCATGAAGCTGATTCCATCCAGCTCGCATTCGACCGTAAGCACCGACCCCTCGGGTCTGCCGGAAACTTCCTCCGACGCCTTGGGTGCTTTCGTGACATCTCCGGGTTTCGCCGCATGATGTCCCGGCGCGGACCTGAACGTGTCGATATAGTAGTTGACCGCATCTTCCCCGTCGTTGTTGGAAAACCAGATGCAGGTGATTAATTTACTCATAGCAGTTCCCCACGACCGTCAAAAATGTTGCGCTGGATTTAGTTTGGCAAAAACGCAAATGCTCTGTCTGCATTTCTGTTGAAATTCATCCCAGGATGAAATATTCCTATAAATCATATAATAGAACCTTGGTCACTGATATACTGTAAGCATGATTACGAATCAAACATCGGCTGTATCTGTTCAACTTGTATTCATCAAGCTCATCCACACGATTATCTGGATAACCATGGCCAGCGCTGTGTTGTATGTATTCTACAGCGGCATATCAGGACATATAAGCATCGTGAGTTGGATTTCCGTGGGGCTTATTCTCGTTGAGGGACTTGCATTACTTGTCGGGAAAGGCGACTGCCCGCTCCACCTGTATGCCCTCCGGATCACGGAACTGCAGACGCTGAATGACACGTATCTCCCCCAATGGCTATTCGTGAAGTATTATAAACCCGTCCTCACTGCAGTTTTCCTCGTCGGATTGATTCTCATGATTCTCCGGTAAGTGCACTCCTCACTCATCGCATCGGAACAGTGCATTTGATCGGATAGTGATCAATCACTGCGACAGGCAGGTTTTCAATTTCTCCAGCATTTCGTCTATGGAAACGTCTGTTTTCACAAGATACCCCAATATCCCGAATTTTTCGGTTTTGTGTATATCTTCTTTCTGGCTGAGATTCGACAGAATCAACACCGGGATATCCCGCAAATTCAGATCGGAACGCATTTCCTCCAGGACTTCAAAGCCGTTTTTGATGGGCATCACCAGATCCAGGAGAAGAATATCCGGCTTCCGTTGCCGCATTGACGCTAATGCCTGTTCGCCGTCCTGGACGACCACGGTCTCATACCCCTCTTTCGGCAGCTTGAGACTGAATATACTGCCGAAATTCGGATCATCTTCGGCAACCAACACGTAGTTATGATTTTGTTTTTTCATTGCTGGATATCGGATGAACCGGCAACTGAATATAGAACGTCGTTCCTGTGGTTTCACTCGGATTCGGACTTTGGAACCAAATTTTTCCGCCCCAACCATCTACGTATGATTTCACCAGGAATAATCCCAACCCGGAACCGGATGTCTCGTTTTTCATGGCATCTGCAGACCGGAAAAACTTGGAAAATATTCTGTGCTGGTCTGTTGGGTCGATCGGCTTGCCGGTACTGGCAACAGAAATGAGGATATAGTCACCATCCCGCTTCATGTGTAACCTCACCCGTCCATTCTTGCTGTTGTATTTGATGCCATTGGAAAGCAGGTTTTCGATGACTTCATGAAGCCTCGTTTTGTCGATGATGATATCCGGGATGTCCCCGTCGCTCTCGAAGTGAAGGGAAATTCCCCGTTGCTTGGCCAAAACCTCAAGTTCATCCACGTTTTCCTTGGCCACAATAACCGGATTTATGGTTGTTGGAGCATCCAACACCCGCCCCTGTTCGATTCTGGAAACATTCAGGAGGTCATTCACCAAACCGATTAATCGCTTGTTGCAATCATATATTTGGGCAACGGTAGTTTTGATGTCCGCCGGTATCTCCCCCATATCCCCTCCCAGAAGCATTTCCAGATTCCACCGCATTGCGCCCAACGGCGTCCGCAACTGGTGGGCAGCGATGGAGAGAAAATCCGTCTTCATCTGGTCGATTTCCTTTTCTTTGGAAATGTCATGGAAAATCGCTATCGCGCCAATGATATTCGGGTTCTCCTTGAGGAGGGTAACCTGACAAAGAATCGGGAACCTCGTCCCGTCACGCCGCACCAGAAAATGGGTCGGGCCATTGATTTCCGAAGCATAATTTTCGCCCCGATCAAGCGCGATGGTGATGGGACATTTCTCTGCGGGGATCGTGTTGCCATCCGAATCTTGGATCGGGATCAAATCCGTAAACTTTTTACCTCTTATTTCAGAGGACTTCCAACCAAGCGTTTCTTCAAACGCCTTGTTCACCAACACAACCTGCCCAGCACCATTCGTGACGAACAGGCATTCCCCGATCGACTGCAGAATTGCGTCGCCTTTATTTTTCTCCGCCTCCAATTCTTTCGAACGCCGTTCGGCCGTTTCTTTGAGTTTCTTGCTGTCGGTGATGTCCCTGGCGGATGATAAGGCACCGATGGGGTTTCCGTCAGCGTCTTTGATCACCCGGCACCACCAGGCCAGCAGCCGTTTCTTTCCGTCTTTGCGCCGTTGCCAGCTTTCGACGTAGAACACGTCTTCGGCACCCGCAAAGAGCGGCTTCACCACCTCATACGTCAGTTGGTTTCCTTTGAAATAGGAAGATGCTTCTTTCCCCACGACATCCGGACCGAAGAATTCAAACCCTGCCTGATTTGCCCACGTATATATTTTGTCCTTGTTTACCTCCATAATAATGTCGGGTATTGCCGCCAGCATGGCTTTTTGCCGCTCGAGCAGGTTCTCCAATTGGGTCTGGGTGTCCTTCATCCGGGTAATATCCTGGAAGAAAATAATGGTCGATTGTTTTCCTTTATACTCGGCGACGGATACACCGATCGTTATGGGGACCCGGGTACCGCTTTTGGTCAAAAACGCGGTCTCGTAAAATGACGGGATATGGGCACCCTGTTGCCTGGCGGTATAATTTTCCGATAACTGCTTGACCAAATCGGAAGGAACGATGTCTTTCAGGGAGAGGGCAGACAGCTCATCGCGCGAATACCCGGAGAGCGCCAACGCCCGGTCATTGAAGTACACTACTGCTGCATCCCTCCCGCGAAGATTCTGTAATATGACCAACCCGATCCCCGATTCTCCCGCCGCAGAAACGAGCGCACGGTAGAACTCCTCGTTTTTCCTCAACCTGCCGAAGAAAATCGTGCCTGCTCTCGTGGTCATGATGATGATGGTGAGAAGCAGGACGGTGATAACGATAAATCCGCCTACTGCGTAGTAAAACCATTCGGGAAGCACTTTCCTGATGACGACCGTATCAACCAGACTGTACCGGTCCAGAATCTTTTCGTATACGGCTCGTTCTCCATCCTTGAGTTTCCTGACCTGAGCATCAATTCGCTGAGCGATAGAGAGGCTGTCGGGGTTGCCTTTCGACAGGGCAAATCGCAATTCCGTCGGACTGAAAACCATATCGGTTGCCCTGATATCCGGATATGCGTTGGCGTTTCCCAGGGCAAAAACCCGACTGACGATACCCGCGTCCACCTGCTCTTGTTCCAACAGATCAAAAACGTCCGATTGGGTATCCACCAGTTGATAGCTGGCCTGGATATTGAGGGCTTTCAGGAAGGTGTCTGCTCCCTGCGGGCCACCATAGTAGATACTGGATTTCAGGATGGCTATTCTTTTACCCGCTAAATCGATAAGCGTTGAAATCTTCGATTTCCGGTTGACGTAGATCACTCCCCAGCTGTTGAAAACGGTTTCTTTGGTAAAAATATAGTCCTGTTCCCGCTCGGCGGAATAGGCCATGTCCACCATGACGTCGATTTCGTTCGTTTTCAGCCGTGCCAGCCCCTGTTCCCAGGTGCCGAACACATACTGGATTTGCCAGCCTTCCTGTTCGGCGATGAAATTGACGATAGCGGGGAATAACCCTGCGGGTGTATTGTTCTCGTCCAGATACACTTTGGGCTTATTATCGTAGACGCCGACTTTAATGGGTTTGGGATGGTCTGCGCCGAAGACAGTGCTACCCAAAAAGAAAAACGGGGCGAGAAGCAAGGTTATGATAAGCAATAACCGCCGCAATCTCATGGACACTCTTACTGTGGACCCTTTGGGGAGTAAAGTCAAACTTCTTTGCAATGAAGTATTGAAAGAGTTGAATTGCAGGAACATCCAAACAAACCATTTACGGATGCAAACTTTGAGGCAAAAAGGCATTACTTATCTATATTTTTAGCGGATAGAAGTGAGGGATAAAAGATTGCGAAAGTAATCTATACACCGCAGATTCAAAACCTTG
>CAYTIP010000035.1:0-6569 GCA_964437805.1 uncultured Gammaproteobacteria bacterium
CGTTTCGTCGAGTATCCTTCTTCTGCCGCACATACAAAAACCCCTCCGCATCATCAGCATTATTACCGTTACCGGTAACAACTCCGAATTGGAGGGGGTTTTGCACCTCAAATTTATCGATAGATCGTAGCCTGGACAGTCAACTCACCGTCTTTCGGGGTGAGCAGGGCGGGAGGGTTGGGGATTACCCAAACCGAACCATCGGCCGCAAAGAACACCAGTTGTTTGACGTCTTTGTCGAGCTCGCTGGTCGGCAGGAACACGTACTTCCCCGGAATTGTTTCGCCGCAGCAGAACCTTCCATAGAATACTTTTCCGTGGATGTTGGCACGTAACCCCATATCTTCTTTGAGGGCTTTGTAGTCCTCAAATTCTGCCTTCGTCGTCAACACCATCAGTTGACCTTCGGGCGGCAGGTTATATTGAGTCCAATACCAGCCAATCCTTACTAAATTCCGCGTGATCGTGACGGCTTTGGTTTCGGTCGTTCCCGACAGTATCCAGGTCATATATGCGGCAATGAGTGAGACTGCGATGATTACGCAGCCAAAGGGAATTACGCATGACAATACTCGTTTTTTCATCTCAAGATTCCTTTCTCATGATCCATGTCCAGAATATAAACACCATCCTTGGTGTATATATCTCCGGACACGGAATGCCGCGATCTCAAGGTGCAAGACGTCGCTGCACAGTCATACCGGAACCGGTCAGCCCGGGGGTACGGCATGTGCGAGAGGGAAGTATAGCAGAAAGGAGTAGGGGAGTCAATACTATAGGATATTAAAGTTCATGCCATGAAAAAGCGCCTTCGGAATTGAGTGATCGGTGTGGGGTGAACCACGGCCTTGATTGGAGTCCAATCAGGGTTTTCCGGTCATTCGTTTCTTCAGGCGCTTTTTCCTGTACTATTTGGTTGCGGATTCGTGTATGTGGTTACTCCACGGCGGCAGCTTCACGCTGTGCCCGGGCATAGGCGTCGCGCCACTTCTGCTCCATGGCAGGATCGTATTCATAGCCGCGGGTGTCCCGAGGCTGGCCCTCGATGTACTGGGCGCGCGACGGCGATCCTTCGCAGTCTTCGGTGGGCAGGAAATGGCGCCCGTTTGCAAACAGAATGAAAAACGGTTGATTCCGCAGAATCGCTTCAATGAAGCTGGCGTCATTGTTTTGGGGCACTGGTTTGCCGCATTTGTCGCACGTAGCCATGATATCCTCCAATTGATCGAACATAGGTTGAGTGGGTAGGGACTAGTCACAATTATTATTGTGTCCAGATGGCTACCCACTCGATCGGAGGGTTTCGGAATCCGCAAATTATCAAGGTACAGGAACACTGATATATGTAAATGCAAAATGGCGCAGCAAAAAGCGCGTTTTTGACTATTTACAGAATGCAAAGCATAGCACAGTGGAGGGTATTTGTCAATACTATAGGACTAATATGCAGTTGCGGGTGAAGCTACGGTGAGGCTGTTTTACTTGTCGGAGATTTGAAGTCGGCAGATACAAAAATCCCCACCTGCTCCAGGCACACATGACCAAAAACGCGGTCAGTGGTCTGGAACAGGCTGATTTGGAGATTGTTGCTGTTAATGGATTATGGTGTCATTGTTCGCGGAATTCCCGGTCATGCTATACTCCCGGTCATATGGCGCTCCAGGAACTTATTGTCGGTCTGGCGAACGGCTTACGGAAACGTATCCAGCCTGATGAGGCTGGCTTCACGGTGATTTACGAGCACCAGGATCCAGACGCCTTGTTTCCTTCCCAATGGGGCCAGATTGACTCCCAGCATATCGGCTCCGATGCCCCCGACGCAGATTTGTTCCGGCAGGTTTCCGGACTTTTCCCTCCAACCCGGCCAATGTCTTGATCGGATTTCTCGCATCCCACGCAGGTATGGTATAGTATTCTTACGGTATCCTGAAAAAACGGATATCCGTATTCCCATTCCGTTAGATAGCGATTGGGAAAGAAAGGCCATTATGAAACGATTGCTGGATTGCTTCCGTTTGTGTGCACTGATTATTCTTCTTTCCGTGATGGTACCCCAACCGGTCAATGCAATGGATTTCCGCACGTCGGAAAAAAGCGTCATTATCCGCGAAGACGAGATGGTCGTGGGTACCTTATTTGCCGCCGGCAATGCGATCGACGTGAACGGTGCGGTGGATGGAGATATTTTTTGTGCCGGCCAGACGGTTTCGATCCGGGGATCGGTTAGCGGTGATGTCATCTGTGCCGCACAGTCCATCCGCATTGACGGCACGGTCGGTGGAAATATCCGCGTCGCAGGCCAGACCATCGACATCGAAGGATCGGCTGAACGCAATGCTACCGTCATGGGCCAGAGTCTGACACTGGGCCAGGAGAGCGATATCGCAGGTGACGCCCTTCTCATGGGGCAAACCGTCTCCATGGCCGGATCGATCGGAAAAGGATTGCTGTCGGCAGGAGCCGATGTCCACCTGGACGGACCGGTCGACGGGGATGCCCGGATTATGGGCGAATCGGTGCGTGTCGGTGAATCCGGAGCCGTCACGGGTATCCTGACCTATGAAAGTGACGCCGAAGCAGACATCGCCTCGGGGGCCGCAATCGGCCAGGTGATCAAACAGCCGATGCGCAAGGAAGTGAAGGAAGCGTTTGGCAAAAAAGAGGAGAAGAAAATGCAGCAGGTTCGCGGCAAGCCATGGCCGGTAAACGCGTTGGGCTCCATCGTGATGTTCATCATCATCGGACTGTTCGGGGTCCTTCTGTCCAAACCAAAGATGGAGGCAATTGCCGATACACTCAAAGCGCACCCACTCGCATCCTTGGGAATCGGCTTTCTCTGGTATATCGCGTTTCCCATCGTATTCCTCATCCTGCTGGTCACCCTCATCGGGATACCGGTAGCGGTGATATACGCGATGCTGGTCCTATTCGTCGCACTGATTGCAAAGGTATTCGTCGCCCTTCTTCTGGGATCGGAGGTATTGACGGCATTCTGGAAGGAAAAGAAGGGGAACACCGTCCTGGCACTGGTCATTGGCGTCATTCTTGCCGAACTGGTCTTCCACCTTCCGGTGGTGGGCGGATTGACCGCGTTTTTCTCGACGCTCCTGGGAACCGGTGCGCTGGTGAAGACGTTCATCGTGCGGAAGAAACCGGCGAAGAAATGAGGGGTTTCATCCCTTGTTGACCGTTTAGGTATCCCGTATACTACAAACCATGGTTTTATCCGACGGTGATATCAGGGAAGCACTCGCAAACGGCAGGATTACCGTATCCCCAGCCCCCGATCTGAATACGCAATTGGGCAGCTGCTCCATCGATCTCAGACTCGGCACACAGTTCCGCGTTTTCAATCACAGCAAAGTGCCGTATATCGACCCCAACAACGCCGCTACCATGGAATCCATGATGAGCGAGGTGAGCGTCGCTGACGGGGAACCGTTTATCCTCCAGCCCGGCGATTTTGTACTGGCGACAACGATGGAAACATTCAAACTTCCGGCGGATATTCTCGCACGCCTGGAAGGCAGATCGAGTCTGGGGCGATTGGGAATCGTTGTCCATTCCACGGCAAGTGTGTTTGACCCCGGTTGGAATGGTGTTGCGGTATTGGAATTGGGAAACCTGGGGAGAATGCCGGTTGCTCTGTATCCCGGCATGCGCATCTGCGCGCTCACATTTGAAGAACTGAAACATCCTGCCCTTGTGCCGTATAACCGGAAAACGGCTGCGAAGTATGTCCGTCAATCTGCCCCGGTTGCCAGCCGCATAGGGGATGAGCGGTAAGTCTCCCCACTGCCCGGAATTTGCGAGGTGTCACTATGGATTGGCCGATTCTGTATAAACAGGTTCTGCAGGTAAAGAATCCGAATAATAGCGTCGGTGTTGCCGTCATGTGGACGGAGCGGCAAGTCGTTGCCGATATCCTCAAATCCATTGACTACTGTGCCATCGGCAACCTCTATTCGTCCGCGGGTATTTCCGCCATGATCCGGAATATTTACGCAAATCCCCATATCCGCAATATCGTCCTGTGGGGTGCGGACTTGTCCCGCTCGGGTCAGGCACTCATCGCATTCATGCAAAACGGCGTGGACGGAGAATATTTCATCATCGGGGATGAAAAAAGAGGACAGATTGAGAAGGACATCCCGCCGGAGGCGATCGAATTGTTCCGGAAATCCGTGACCGTGCATAATCTCCGGGGTAAACCAATTTCCCAGCTCCAGGCGACAATAGAACGCATCAATGGCGAGCCTACGGAACCGTTTGCCCAACCGAAGACATTCCCGACATCCCGCCCAAAACCCTTTACGTTTCCTTCCGAACAGATCGGCTTCCGCTGTCATGGCGAAACGGCAGCACAAACCTGGTTGAAGATTATCAGCACCATCATGCGCTACGGCAGAAACAAAACGACCCGCTATACGCAGGAAAACGAACTCAAGGAACTGCTGAATATGATGGCGGTGGTATACAACGAAAATCCCGATGAGCCGTACTTGCCGGACTTTTTCCCGTTTTCCAAAAAAGATCTTGATGTCTATTATCCCCAGGTATTATCCAGTAAGCCTATCGCAGGGATTGCGTATACATACGGCCAGCGGTTGCGGGATCATGACGGCGTTGACCAGATCCAGAATATCATCGATCTCATCAAAAACCGACCGTTTTCCAAAAAGATGGTAGCATTTACCGCAAACGTCAAGGAAGATTGGAGCCAGGTAAACAAAGGGGATACTCCATGCCTCACCCAGGTATTGTGTTCGGTTCAGGATGACCGGCTTTTCATGACAACCCATTTCCGGAGTCAGGATATGGTCCACGGATGGCCGAGAAATGTCTTTTCCCTCCGGCGTCTGCAGAAGCTTATTGCCGACGAGGCGGGCGGATACAAACTGGGTGCATTCGTCATGATCACCCATAGTGCACATATTTACAGCGACGATTACGAGCTGGTCGAGAATATTCTCCGGGATAATTATGAAAAGGAACTCGGGTTTTCCAGTCGCCAGCATTTCGAGGAAGACCGCCGGGGGAACGTCATCATAGAAATTGCAGAGACGGCAAATCCCATTGCGGAACCGGAGCGGGAAACCAAACGGACACCCGGCAGACCCACGAAATATGTCGATGATACCAAAGGGAAAACGATCATTCTGCCGGAGACAAAATCGGACAACGGTAAGAACTACGAGATCGTCGCAAAACTGTACGCGCCGGACGGCGGCCTTCTTCTCAAGGAATTCCGCGGGAAAACGGCCATGGAAGTGTATATGCAGATGACCGATTGGGAGTATCTGGTGATGCCATCGCATCTCATCTACATAGGTACGGAACTGCAGCGGGCTGAGTACGCAATTCGCGAAGGGAAAGTTTTGTCCTTCAGCCAGGATCCCGCTCCGAATAAGGGACTCTGATCATTTGACAATCGGTCGGACGCGTGTCCATACTGGATATATGCTGGATTACATCGCCGCAGGCATACTTTTTCTTTTCGGCATCCAATCGGGAAGTGTCCGGGGAGACAGTACTACCAGCGCAATACCCGTTACGTCTGCCGCAAAAACGCGGGAGGAACTGGGCGCACTGGAGCAAACATTCCTCGAGAAACACAGAAAAGCAGGCAGCAACTGGGTAAACGCCCGCAAGAATTTCGTCGAGTCGATCAGCAAACTCTCAGACCCCAAGAAACAGGCGGCACTGGAAACCATCCAGGACCGGCTGACCGGGATCAACAGTGCCCAGACCAATCTGCTCATGCTGAAATTGTCCTACCTGAGCGCGGCACTCAACCGCATTGAAGAAGAAGCTGCGGCGCACAACAAAGAGACAGGACGGGGTATCGTCAATATCACCAACGCAATTACTGCGGCCCGTTCCAGCGTCGGTACCGCGATTACCCTTGTGACGGCACAGGTCGGGAAAACCTACGTGATCAAGGATGTCACAAATCAGACGACCCTCAGGGAGAATACCCTCGCCGAACGCAACAAGCTTGCTACCGATCTCAAGCCGATACGTGAAGCGGTAGGAGAGGCGAGGAAAAAAACCGCCGACGCACTGAAGGCCCTTCGGCAGGCGACCGGGAAAACGACCACGATGAGTGTCAAGCCGGAGCCGGTGGATCAGGGTGGTTCCGTAGCGTCGCCGACAGCCGTTCCGACGGGAGCGAGATAAATTGATATGAAACGAAAAAACGGATTTTCATTATTGCTGCTCTTGCCGGTATTTGCCCTGGTGTTGAGCGTGGGAGGCGTTTTTGCCTATAAAATCTATTCGGACCGTACGAAGCCGCAGGATGTCGTGGAGAACACAGTACCGGTGAACAAAGTCGTCCCGGCACTTCAGACCGGAACAACCAAACCTGCAACAGGTTACGGAGCCATGCAGACTGCTTCCGGGAAGGCATCGGAAACCGCTCAGATCAGCCTGCAAGAGCCTGCCGTTACTCCCACCCCCAAACCCCAAACCAAGGATCTTGATGCTCTCCTGCAGGAGTCTGAGGACACGGCCGAATCGGATTTTTGCCAAATATACACTGCTGCCCAATCACACTAACTATCAAA
>CAYTIP010000036.1:0-6536 GCA_964437805.1 uncultured Gammaproteobacteria bacterium
CGTTGACGAAAGCTTTTCCTGACCTTCCAGAAAGTAGAAGGACACCGTGATGTCTTCGGGGCGCCTGGCATCCATGCCTGTCCCTGTTGCGGCAAGCGCATACACGGAAAGCTGAAGATCGTCGGACACATCCCGTTTTTTGGGTGCGGACCCCGTCTTGTAATCGATGATTTCAAGTCCTCCGTCTTGTTTCCGGTCAATTCGGTCGATCTTCCCTCCAACCGTCAGCTCCGGGGTGAGCCGGATTTTGAATGGCTGTTCCAGACCGATGACCGTCACCCGGGGATCGAACCCCTTGGTATGGAACTCCCTGAGGAGCATTTCTCCATTATGTTTTGCCTTTGCCTCATACTCCTTATTCCGGTATCCCGTTGGTTTCCAGGCCTTTTCGTACAGCGAAAGCAGCGCTTCCAACGAACCGGATCCTCCTGCCGCTACATCCTCATAAAACGCATAGAGCGTCCGGTGGATGGTATCTCCAAACGACAGTGCGGCAGAAGGGGGTACCGGAATCCGGATAACGTACCGATACTTATATTGGAGCGGACACGTTTTGAAGGTATCCAATTGGGAATAGGAAAGGTAATGGAGCGGAGGGCGAACCGTATCCGTATCTTCCTTCGGGAGATCCTTCCAATCCAACAACCGAAGCTGCGGATCCGGAACCGGTCCGGGTGCCGCCTGGAGCGAATTCAGATCCACACCGGTTGCTTCTCCCACGAACAGCGACAGTTTGCGCTCCCGCTTCCCCTCCCCGTAGTATTTGGCAGCCGAGAAATACAGCCGGTCGCGTGCCCGGGTCATACCGACATAGAATAACCGCCGCTCCTCCTGTATATGGTAATCCCCTTCCGGCAGGATTTCCTTCACAAGTTCCTGCGGGATGGGAATCTGTTCGTGTTTTTCGATGGATGGGAATCTGCCGGATGTCAGATTCACCAAAAACACGACCGGAAATTCCAACCCTTTGGCAGAATGGACCGTCACGATATTCACCGCATTCATCTGTGTCCAATCGGTATTGGCAGCCTGTGGAGATTCGCCCACTTCCATGGAAAGCATCAGCCACTCGACGACCGGGAATACGCTTGCGTCTTCATGCTGGGCTTCGTAGGTTTTCAGCCGGTCGAAAAACTTAGCGATATTGTCTGCACGTTTTTCATCCAGGGTGGTCTTATATGTTCCCATTGCCTGAAGGACACCCGACTCGGACAGGAACCTATAGAGGATTTGTCCCGCGCTCTCCTTTTTCACGAGTTGAAGATGCGCGTTTAAAAGACCCATGACAACGCTGATCGCCATCCTCCCCTCATGCGAAAACCCTCCCACACGCACTCCTGAGTCGGCGGCGACATCGGGTTTCCCCGGGTTTTCCGACAGCATGTGTTCTATCCCCTCAAACAGCGACAGTCCATGCTCCCGGCTTACCGAAAACGCAAACGAGATATCGCGTCCGGGTATATGGAAATGATCCATGGATAATACGCGGAATAACGAAACATTGTCCCGAATATCGTACAGCACCCTGAGATAACAGATGAGATCCTTTACCTCGGCCTGGCGGAACAGCTGTCCGGGTCCCAGAAACTGGAAGGGGATATTGCTTCGGGAAAGCGCCCGGATAAACGGTTCCGCATGTGCATTTGCGCGGACGAGAATTGCGATGTCCTTCCAGTCGAACCGTTCCGTCTGTCCGTCTCTCTCCCGCAACCGAAGGATCTCCTTCACGACGCGGTCTGCTTCGTTCTCGACCCTGTCCTCGTAGAATAGGCGAACCGGAGTTCCCGCCTGTTTCCGCACGCACTGTAGCTTCTTGTTTATTTTCTCGCGCACTTCGAGCCGATCGGGATTATTGTGCGTGATGAGTCTGTAGGAACTGTCCAGGATTGACTTGGTTGAACGGTAATTTTTGGAGAGTACCACGATATGTGCATCCGGAAAGCGCTTCCGAAACTGGATGATGTTGGAGAGTGCGGCACCGCGCCAACGGTATATTGCCTGGTCATCGTCGCCCACAACCGTGATATTCCGTTTGGTTCCGGCAAGGAGAATTGCCAGTTCATTCTGGGCGAAATTCGTATCCTGGAATTCGTCGATGAGGATGTAATCGAACTGGTCCTGGTAGCGCTTCAGTACGGCAGGCCGCTTCCGGAACAACTGAAGCGTGTTGGAAATAAGGTCCGCATAATCCAGCTTGCCGTTCTTCACCTTCAGCTCTTCGTACGTACGGTATGCGCGTGCCAATTCCTCATACGGTTTCCATTCCTCCTCGGGGAGTTCCCCCGAATGGTGTTTTGCGGTGACCCACTCCATGTATTGGCCCGGGGATATATCCTCATCCTTCAGTCTGGAAAAATGCTGGAGCATACCGGCAATGAATTTATTGGGATTCCCAAGCGGACGGAAGTAGGAAAGATCCAACGAAAAGAGATTGGATTTAAAAAACTGCATGGCAATGGCTTCCGTCATAATGGAAGCGTTGGGATCCAGTCCGATCGAGAGGCTCTCCGCTTTCAGTATCCGGTCACAGAATCCGTGGAACGTCCCCATCCACAATTGGACCATCCCGTATGGAAGGGCAACATCTACCCGCTCCTCCATTTCCCGGCTCGCCTTTTCCGTAAAGGTGAGGGCGAGAATCCGCTGGGGATCAACCTTGCGCTTTGTGATGAGGTGAACGATCCGTTCCGTCACTACCGTTGTCTTCCCTGTCCCGGCGCCTGCGACGATCAACAAGGGTCCGTCACCGAAGGTGACTGCTTTTTTCTGCTGGCTGTTGAGGATTCGGCGCTGCATGTGTCCCTATCCGCTTTCCTGTTGGCTGTGGAGTTCTCCCTCTATCATGGTTGTCGCCGCGAACCGTTGCCGTAATAGTCCGAATCCGCTCGTCACGGTTCCCATGCTATTGTATGCATTCGTCACATGCCGGTTGAGGACTCCCAATTGATCTTCGATCGTTTCGTAGTCCTTTTTCATTGCCCGCAGCATCCGGAATACTTCCTGGGATTTTTTCTCCATTTCCTTGCCCTGGAACGAAAGGAGCAGTACCTGCAGATGTGCATACAGAGTATTGGGTGAAACCGGATAGACCCGGTATTTCTGTGCAAGCGTCATCAATTCGTTCATCGTCGCTATCTCGTAATACACCGCCTCCGACGGGATGTACATCAGGGCGAAATCCATCGTTTCCTCCTCCGGGAGGATATATTTCCGGGAGATATCCAGGATATGTTTTTTCACGTCCTGAATGAATGCTTTTTTGGCTTCCGAACGGATCTTTTCGGTTTCCCCGTTCATCAGGTTGCCGAATTGCTCCATGGGAAACTTCGAGTCGATACACAGGAGTCCCGCATCGGTTTTCAGAACCGCGTCTACCTTCACGCCGGAGCGGAACTGGTGTTGAAGGAAAAAGGAGTTCTTCGGGAATGTCTGGCCGATCATATCCGACAGGACCTGCTCGCCGATATTCCCGCGGAGTTTGGGAGACTGGAGGAATTCCTGGAGCGACCGGATTCCTCTGCCTACCTCCGACATTTCCCCAAGATTCTGCTTGAGATCCCCGATCACCTGCGCCGCCGCGTCCAGACGTTCGTTTATCTGACGGGAATTTTCCTGCATCGCTTTGGTCATATCGCTGGTTGAGCCGCGCATTGTCTGGTTGAGAAGCGAATTCGTCGCGTTCACGGTATTCTGCATGGACCGCAACCAGTCCAGGAGCACCGCCTGATCCTGCGGTTTCTGGTTTGCGTGCAATTCCCGGCGGATAAACAGGAACAGGAGCGTAAACCCCCCGATAACCGAACAGATGAGGAGAATGAGTAGGGGTTCCATGGCTCACCCATTGTAGCAAGTATTGCCATTTTCTCAAGCAACAGCACCACCGGTTACGGAACCATCATTATATATAGTACTAGAGCCGTATGGCACATCCGGAACGCCGTATCTACTCGGTTCTCCTGTTTCTCACTTCGGCAAGCGGTTTGGGATGGTTCATCAACTCCTATCCTCCAACCTCTCCCGCCCTGTTCCTCTGGTTTTATCCGATTTGCTTCTTTATGCTTTTCTTTCTGGCCTATGCACTGACACTCCATTCCCGTCGGTCATTGCTTCTTGCACTTGGTCTGATCGTCATTCTGTTCCTGCGGGGCATGCATTTACGGCATCCGCTGTATCCCGTTCTCCTCATTCTGCTCCTTGTATCCCTGGAGCATGCATTCTCCTCGATCCGTAAAAGCCGATGATACCGGTCTCCATCCGCCTTGAGCTCCCTCTCCGTGTACAGTACAATGTGATGGTATGAAAGACACGTTTTATCTCACCACCGCCATTCCCTACGTCAATGCCGCACCCCATATCGGCCACGCATTGGAATTTGTGCAGGCCGATACTATCGCGCGGTACCATCGCCTCCTGGGAGAAGAGGTCTGCCTCCTGTCCGGAGCCGATGAAAATGCCCTGAAAAACGTCCAGGCTGCCGCATCGGCAGACATCCCAATCCAGAAATTTATTGACACCAATTCGGACCTCTTTCTCAATCTTGCCGGCAGGTTGAACGTCCGGTTTGATGTCTTTCAGAAAGGCAGCGACCAAATCCACCATTTTCCCTCGAGCCAGAAACTGTGGAAGCTGTGTGAGGCACGCGGGGACATCTATAAAAAAACATACGAAGGACTGTATTGTCTGGGGTGTGAAGCATTCTATACGCCCGATGAGCTCAACGAACACGGCGAATGCAACGAACATCCGGGGAAAAAACTGGAACTTGTGAAGGAGGAAAACTATTTCTTCCGTCTTTCCAACTACCAACAGCGGTTGATCGAACTGATCCAACAGGACACGATCCGTATCATCCCGGAATTCCGCAAGCATGAAATCCTGTCCTTCCTCAAACAGCCGCTCCTGGATATTTCGGTATCCCGCACCAACGAACGGGCAAAAAACTGGGGAGTGCCGGTACCCGGTGATCCGTCCCAGCGCATTTACGTCTGGTTTGATGCGCTCAACATCTACCAGTCCGGTATCGGATTCGGATGGGATGAGCCGGGATATGAGCACCGCTGGCCGGCCGATGTTCACGTCATCGGCAAGGGCATTACCCGGTTCCACGCAGTGTACTGGCCGGCATTTCTCCTGTCTGCAGGCCTCGCTCTCCCCAAAACCATCCTCGTCCACGGATACCTGACGGTGGACGGGGCGAAAATGAGCAAAACGGTGGGAAACGTCATTGATCCCGGGGTATTCATCGATCGGTTCGGAACCGACGCACTCCGGTATTATCTCCTCAGGGAAATCCCTCCATTTGATGACGGGGATGTGTCCGAACGGCGGTTCCGCGAGTTGTACAACGCCGATCTTGCCAACGGACTGGGCAATCTCGTCGCGCGTGTTGCGAAACTCGCCCAGTCCATCAGCATTCCCCGACAGACTCTATCCTTGGGTGCAGTGCTGACGCCTGAGTACCAATCAAGCATGGAATCCTACCGCTTTAACGACGCGCTTGCCGCTGTCTGGAAACTCGTCAAACAGGCGGACAAGCATATAGACGAAACGACTCCATGGAAAAAAAGCGGTGCGGATCTTGAGGAAATCCTCTACAAATCGATTGCCTCGATCCAAACCATCGCCCTCCTCCTCCAGCCGTTCATGCCCGAAACCAGCGCGCGTATTCTGGAGCAGTTCAACGGTCCGGCTGTCCAACCCGGAAAACCCCTGTTTCCAAGAATTACCTGATTTTCCTGTATTAACGCGACCCGTATGTATATCGATACCCATTGTCATCTCACGTTTCCGGAGTTTGATGAAGACCGCACGAGCGTTGTGGGCAATGCCAGAAAAGCCGGCGTCAAGGCATTCATTGTTCCCGGCATCAGCATACCCACATCACGAGTGGCGGTGGCGTTTGCCCAATCCGCAACGCAGGGCGTATATGCCGCAATCGGCTGCCACCCCTACGACGTCAAGCAATACCCGGACATCCGCACACTGGAGCGACTGGCAGGAGAACGGGTCGTCGCCATCGGCGAATGCGGACTGGATTACCATGCGTACAAGGGATATCCTGCGGTGGGGAAAAAAGACGAGCAGAAACAGTTATTCGAAGAGCAGCTGCATCTCTCGCTCCGGCTCAACCTGCCGGTTATTATCCACTGCAGGGATGCATTCGAGGACGTATTTGATGTACTGGATACTCTCCCATCCATGCCAAAAGGCGTTTTCCACTGTTTCGGCGGCGGTACCATGGATATCGGAGAAGTTGAACGCCGCGGTTTCTACTTCGGAGTAGACGGCAACGTCACCTATTCCAAACAACTGGCATTGACCGTCCCGGAAATTCCGCTTTCCCGTCTGCTGTTGGAAACCGACTCGCCGCTGTTGCCGCCGGTTCCCCACCGCGGAGAGCGGAACGAGCCTAAATATATCGGTCTAGTAGCGACTCAAGTTGCCCAACTCAAAGGATGCGCCGTATCTGACGTAGAGGAGCAAACGACCAAAAATGCCAAGCTCCTGTTTGGTATATGATACAATACACGCCAGCC
>CAYTIP010000037.1:0-6341 GCA_964437805.1 uncultured Gammaproteobacteria bacterium
ACCGGCTTGGGAGGCTGTGTGGGGCGTGTCGCACGGAATACGAAAAACCCGACAAGGGCAAGGATAAGAACTCCCGGAACGATGAACAGCAGCGGGTTCTTCTTGCCCGGCTTTGCCGAAACGGCGGGCTGTGCTACGGTTCCGTCCATGGGGAGCGGCGCGTCCGCAGACTGGTGTTCGGGTTGGGTATTCATACGGTTTCCTCCTTCATTTGGTCGGCAATAACGCCGACAAGCTTCCCGATCGGTACGCGTTCCTGCTTCGCACTATCCCGGTAACGGATGGTGACGGTTTCATCCTCCAGTGTCGTGAAGTCCACGGTGATGCAGAACGGGGTCCCGGTCTCATCCTGTGCCAGATACCGCTTCCCGATGTTCCCGCGGTCATCCCACGCCGTCTGGTAGGACGGTTTGAGCATCCGGTACACGGCCTGGGCTTTCTCCACGAGTGCGGGTTTGTTGGATACGAGGGGGAACACCGCAGCCGCCACGGGCGCCAAGCTTGGGTGGAGTTTGAGGACAATGCGCTTTTCCTCCTTCACATAGGATTCGATGAGGAAAAAGAGGGTAGCGCGGTCCACGCCACCGGATGTCTCGATCACCCAGGGAGTAAATTGGGTATTGGTTTGCAGATCCTTGTACATCAAATGGTGACGGCTCAAGTCCCAGTCGCCGCGATGATGGATTCCTTCAAACTCGCTCCATCCGAACGGCGCCTGGTATTCGATGTCCGTGGCTTTCCTGGCATAATGCGCACGCTCGTCATCCCGGTGGTCACGGAACCGGAGGTGATCCGCGCTAAATCCCAGACTGCGGTACCATGCCATGCGCTGTTCCTTCCAATAGGCAAACCACTTCTCGCCTTCGGCATCCTCGGGCCGGATGAAGAATTCCATTTCCATCTGCTCGAATTCACGGCTCCTGAAGGTAAAGTTCCCGGGTGTAATCTCATTGCGGAATGCTTTTCCGATCTGGGCGATTCCAAAGGGCATTTTCACCCGTGTGGAATCCACGACGTTCCCGAAGTTGACGAACACGCCCTGGGTGATTTCTCCGCGAAGATATACCTTCTGCTTGGGCTCCGTTACCCCCAAGTACGCCTCCGTGAGGAGATTGAATTGCTTGGGTTCCGTCCAGTCGGGGCGTTTGCCGTCTTTTTTTCCGTGCATGGCTTCGTGGGCTTCTTTCTCTTCCGGTTTGTCCGCGCGGAACCGCTGGTGGCAGAGCTTGCATTCGATCAGGGGATCGGCGAATGCGCTCGTGTGTCCGGACGCTTCCCAAACGCTGGGGCTCATGATGATCGCCGCATCCAGTCCGACGATATCGTCCCGAAGCTGAACCATGTGCTTCCACCAGGCATTCTTGAGGTTGCGCTTGAGGAGGGATCCCATGGGGC
The DNA here is from genome assembly GCA_964437805.1 of uncultured Gammaproteobacteria bacterium. Lineage (GTDB taxonomy): Bacteria > Patescibacteriota > Microgenomatia > UBA10105 > UBA927 > UBA10108. The sequence goes on from CAYTIP010000037.1 coordinate 1,396, forward strand.
CGTAATCCCAGAAGCCGGTGAGGCCTCCGTAGATCTCGCTCCCCTGGTAAATAAATCCCCTGCGCTTACACAGCGATACCACTTCTTCCATGGAAATCATAGGGTAATGGTAGCAAATCCATCCCGATACCGCAATGAAACCCTGCGGAACACAACCGCCTCACTTCCATGCGGTTGCCTGTTGGAATAGTCCGGTCAGGTAAAGAGCGTCATGCCGCTTTTGGACAGCAGGTGGACGCTGCGGATTTTCCGTTCGACGATGCGCTCAACACTGGCAATGGCGTTTCCCAGCGATGCGCTTTGCGTTTCGTCCCTGCGGTAGCCCAGCATGATAAGCAGGCGGTCGATAAAGGTCCGCAGGAGGATAGCGGTTTGGGCGGGATCAACGGTTTCCAATTGGGTAAGGAACCGGTCCAGGTGCAGGTATGCGTCATCCTGCTCTTCAGCCTCCGGCAATAATCGGTCGCAGATTTCGCATGCCGCATATGCGGCGGCAACCTGACCCAGCGTCGTATATGCTGGCCCCCACAGATGCACGGCCTGGGCCTGGGATACATAGTCATTGGTCTTCCCGCGGTGGATGAGGAATGTGGTTTTGGAAAAGAGTTCCAGATGGGATGCGCGCCTGCTGGTTGCCTTCCTCACTCCTTTGGCGATGAAGCGTTTCTTGCCGATCCGGTCGCACAGTACGGATATACTCCGGTCGGACTCGCCCAACGGGTTGCGTTTGAGGATAATGCCGGTAGCCCGGTACAACAGCGGCCGTGTCATGGGGGCGTCCCTCAGAGGGACACTTCCGTATCCGATGCGAGTTCGAATTTCTTTTTGTCCTTGCCGGCCATTTTCAGGAGCACTTCCTGTCCTTCGGTTCCCGGCTGCTTCTGGATGAGCAGTTTGTACCCGTTTGCCGGTTTCACCGGTGACGTGTAGGAAACCTCCAGCTTGGCCGTTCCCAGCGGGTTGACGATCAGGAATCCTTCAAATACGGTCTTGGACAGATCGGAACGGGTTTCCATCGGCTGGGCCTGGCTGGTTTTGGGCGAAATCGTGCCTTTACTCTCCACGAGTTTACTGCCTGTGGGAACAAAGATCCGGACCCAGTTTCTGAGGGGCGCATTGAGACACAATCCGCCACTTTCCAGTCCGCAGTCGGACCCCTGGTACGGATTCTTGTAGTCAACCGTCAGTTTGGTGGTCAGCGTTCCGTCGCTGTTGACGGTTGTATCCTTCGTGATTTTCTCGGATACGAACATGTTGGACTTGGCGCCTGCCATGTTGCTGTTGTTCACATGCAGGTAGTCCCATTCGCCTTCCTTGTATTTGAGGAGCGCTGCCGTTTCCGATGCCGTCATGATCCGTCCGGCCATGTTGAAGTTCTCGGCGGCCTTCTGGGTATCCGCGTCGTGGAAGTAGGCAAGGACGTGTTTCTTGTTGATTTCCGCTATCAGCATCTGGAAGAGGTTTCCCCAGTATTTGGACGGGGAAACGCCCAGCGCCATCTGGAGAATCCGCTGCATGAGGACGCCGATGATGTCCTTGCGGTCCTCGCGTACGTACCCTACCGGACGCGTCGAATAGTCCTCGAGTTCGTAGATCGCCTTTGGGCAATCGCAACGCTTGTCGATCTCGGCACTGAAGACCTTCCCATAGACCTCCATGGGTCCCAGAATCCGGAGCACTTCGACCAGGACGTGCGTATCGAGTGCGATGATGCCGTCGATCACCTCTTTGCTTGAGGTCGTATTGTACATTTCCTCAAACTGCTTCATGGATGTCTTGAAATCAGGCGACAGGTTGCTGTCCCGCAGGTTCCAGGTGTTCACACCCTTGTGGAAGGTGAGGATTTCGCGGGGCGCGTCGAACTTCTTCTTCATGGTCTTGTCCAGCGCATAGATGTCGTCCGCTTTTTCCAGGATCGGCTTGCCGCGTACCATCCGGAACCGGGCGTAGGCGGTCATGAATCCGCCGGTCGGGCGCAATTCCTTGTCGTTCTGGAAGATGATGAGATAGCGCTTCTCCTTGGGTTCACCCAACAGGCTGGGGAGATTCATGAGGAGGGGCTGGGCGTTCACGAACAGGTTGGCTGCTTCCTCGATAACGGCGATTCCCGATTTCATGCTGGAGCGGATTTCCCTCCCCTGGAACTTCTCCGGGTAGCGGTTGGGGTCGATTGCCGACAGTTCCTTGCGGACGATGTCCACGTTATCTGCGATTTCCTTGATTTTGGGCGTCAGGGCGCTCATGGTTTTCACTGCGGTCTGGAGACGGTCCTCTGCCGTTCCGGAAACGAACGTGCTTTTGCCTTTGAGTCCCAGAAGATCCGCGTTGGGTTCCAGGGCTTCGATGGCTTTGTCCCCTGCAGTGAGTCCGGCAAATCCCGCCGTGATGGCATGCTGGCCGTCCTTGAGGTAGGCTCCGATAATCGGCATGGACATCATGCCCTTCACCTTGTCATACTCCTTCTGGAGTTCCTCGAGTTTCTGTCTGGTTTCCTTGAGCTTCATTTTCGTGGAACCGATATCCTGGCCCTTGATGGCCGCACCGGTTTCCCTCCCCACCTTCATGACTTCCTGTGCTTTGGTGTAGACGCCACGCAGGGGAAGCAGCATGATCCCCACAACCACCAGGAGGATGAGGAACACACCCAGGATTGCTCCGGGAATAGCCAGCAATTTCCATGGAATGCGCTTCTTGGGTTTCATGACGGGTACTCCTTTTTCCTTAACGGGCAGATCCTGATGATGTTGGACAGGTTGTGTATGGGTCAGTTCGATTTTCTTCAGCTCTTCCGGCATAGTGTTTATTGTTCCATTTATTGCCTACTTCTGTCAATTGTCTCACGCAATTCCTGACAACAGCCTTACACCGCACCTTTGCCCGAAATCATAGCCCAGGGGCTTTTCAGGAGAATCATGATGTCAAACACCAGCGAACGCTTGGTCACATAATCGGCGTCCATCTGGATCCGCTTGTCGAAATTGACCTCGCTTCTTCCGGAAACCTGCCAGTATCCCGTGACGCCCGGCTTGGCCGACAGCACGACTTTCACGAGCTTCTTGGTATGCGGATATTTCTTCTGCTGTTCCTTGAGTTCATCCTGGTAGTACGGCCGGGGCCCGACAAGACTCATCTCTCCTTTGAGTACATTGATGAGCTGGGGAATTTCGTCGACGGAGTGTTTGCGGATCCAGTGGCCGACCGAAGTAACGCGCGGGTCGTGTTTGAGTTTATAGCTGTTCATGCGGTACTGCTTGTAGAGTGCTGCCAGTTCCGGATCCCGACGCAGTTTCTCGTGCGCGTTCATGATCATGGAGCGGAATTTATACAGCTTGAAGAGCTTCCCGTCCTTTCCCACACGCTGGGGCGTATCGGCAAATATGGGGCCTTCGGAATTGAGTTTGATGGCGATTGCCGTCACGATACAGATGGGAGAGAACACGACAACCAATACCAGGCTCCCCAGAATATCGATGATCCGCTTCACCGTGTCGTATAGCATAGGTTTTTGTCAGGTCAGATGCTCGTTCTCGGAGCCGGCAAGTCCTTCCACGAATTTCTTCACTTTGCCCACGGATGTCTTTTTGCAGACCAGGAGCACGTCGTCCGTGTTGACGATGAGCAGTTCCTCGCAGTCGATGGCGACCACCAGCTGCTTCCCGTAATTATACACAAGCGAGTCCTGGGTATCCTGAAGATTTACGTTCCCCTGGGTGACATTCTTGTCGTCTGAAGTGACCAGCGCTTCCTTCAGCGCTTCCCACGCACCGATGTCGCTCCACTCGATGTTGTCGGAAACGACATAGGCATTGCTGGGATTGAGCTTTTCCAATATCGCGTTGTCGAAATTGATCTTCTCGAGCGTCGGGTACACTTCCTCGAGCACATCCTGGTAGGATGCCGTTCTCCAGCTGTTTGCGATTCGCGTCAGGCCGTTGTAGAGGTTCGGGGCGAATTCCCGGTATTGGGAAAGAAGGAAACGGGGTGTTGCGACGAAATACCCCAGGTTCCAGGCGTGGTGGCCGCTTTCGAAATACCGCTTGGCCGTCTCCCCGTCCGGCCGATATTGGAAATTGACAAACGAATGGAACGAAACCCCGTTTTTCTTGGCAACTTCCTCACCGTACTGGATCCAGCCGAGGTTTTCGCTGGCAAACCGCGCTTTCTGGGACACGAAGACGATCTTATCCTTCTCCCGCTCAACCAACTCACCCGCGGCCAACAGAATCTTACGGAACAGTTTGTCCTGCTTCACCAGATGATCGCTCCAGAGGATGACCATGGGTTCATCGGGCGATTCCTTGGCCAGCAGGCTTGCAACCAGTCCGACTGCCGGGCCCACGTCCCGCATCACCGGTTCGCCGATGATATGGTCCGGCGGCAGCTGATCCAGCTGGTCTGCCACAATGGGAGCGTATGCTTTCCCGGTGGAAATATACAAATCGTTCCAGGAGAAATCGGGCTGGAGACGCTCGGCTGCCAGCTGGAGGGTAGATTTATCCCCGACGATCTTCTCAAACTGCTTGGGGGACTTCTTTCTTGACAGTGGCCACAGTCTTGTCCCTACTCCGCCTGCAAAAATGACAGCTTTCATAGAAATGAATTATGCCGTTTGGCGCGCGTCCTGAACCAGACGCATGAATTCCTTTTTAAACCGTCCGCGCGAAAAACGCAGTGCGCGCTTTCGTATCGCCGTCCGGGAAAACTCCAGAGCCTCAAAACGACGGATCGCTTCGGAAAGCCCCGCTTCGGACTGTTCGGAAAACAGAATACCGGTGACTCCGTCCTGTATAATTTCAGCGACCCCGCTGTCAGCAAACGCAATCACCGGCCTACCGCAGCTTTGGGCTTCCGCTGCGACAAGTCCAAAATCCTCATCGCCGGCAAAAAGAAATGCGCGGCATTGTTGATAATACCCAAGAAGCGATTGGTCTGTCAAATTGCCCCCC
>CAYTIP010000038.1:0-6303 GCA_964437805.1 uncultured Gammaproteobacteria bacterium
CATCCTGAAACCGGCTTTCAGGAGGACACTCATCATATCAATTCTGGTCGGTGTACTTACCGCAGCACCGCTTGCCACGGTACTGTTCAACAAAACCGCAATGCTCAGGCTTCGGGGAACCAGCTCGTTTACCGACCAGACGGGACTTCTGTCCCGTACGATTTCCAAGTTGGAAGACGATATAGCACGAGGCGACCGAATCGGAGCGCTGTTGGATAACCGGAGACTGGTCTTTGCAAAAACGATCGTCGGCGGGTATCTGTCGCATGCATCATTGAAATGGCTGTTCCTGACCGGAGACAATCCGCGCCACCATGCACCCGATATGGGACTTCTGTATCTGTGGGAATTGCCCTTTCTGGCCGCGGGACTCTACCTGGTCGCCAAGTACCGGTGGAAGGATTTTTCCGGGAAACTCATGATCGGGTGGCTCATCCTGGCTCCGGTTGCGGCTGCTCCGACTACGGGCCTGCCGCATGCGATCCGAACCCTCGTGTTCCTGCCGATGTTCCAGATCATTACCGCCTACGGGCTGACCGAATCGGTTGGGCACCTCAAACGCCGCGCCGGGAATCCCATCCGCATGGGGGCAGGTTTCCTCTTGGCGGCCGCCGTGGCTTTTAACATCTCCTATTATCTGGTGCAGTATTTCTTCACACAGAACCGCGAGTATTCCCAGTATTGGCAATACGGGTACGAACAGGCCGTGGCATATACGGAATCAGTGAAGGACCGGTATGACCGTGTCGTCGTATCCACGGGACTGGAACAGTCCTACATGTTTTTCCTGTTCCATACGAAATTCGATCCGCGTGCATATTTGGCGCTTGGGGGGACGAAATCCGGAGGATTCGCCGAACACCGCAATGCATTCGACAAGTACGAGTTCCGCGCACTGGATTGGCAGAACGAGAAGTTCGACGGCAGGACGCTCTATGTGGGATCGCCTACGGAGATGCCCCATGGCAACAATGCGCACATCCAATTTCTGGACGGAACGGCAAGTATTGAAATCAAGGACAGAAAGGACTGATGGTATGAAACGCAAGACAATCGTATTCCTGGTTATTTGTCTTCTTCTGGCATTGGCGGCTGCCATACCCAGATCCATCGAAGTGCTCAGCGGAAACTTCGTGTTCGGATACGATCAGGGTAAGCACTGGTTGGCTGCCGGGGATATCGCCACAGGGCAGAAATTCCCCCTTATCGGGGACGAAGTCGGGGGAAGGGGAGGATTTTTCCAAGGGTCGGGATGGTTTTATCTGCTTGCGGTTCCGTATTTTCTGTTCGGCGGAAATCCGTATGGCGCAGTGCTCCTGATGTTTACCCTGGGGATCGGCATGGTGCTTCTCATGGTGAAACTCATGGCAGGTCCATTGGGAAAGAAAGACGCATTGCTGGTTGCGGTCATGCTTGCCATGGCGCCCATACTCATTTCCAGCTCCAGGTTTGCCTGGCCGCCGTTCGTTGTACCGTTTTTGACGGTCATTTATCTGTGGAGCGTTTGGGGAATTCTCAAAAAGCGGTACGCATTCGTGGGAGTAGCGTTTTTTTCCGTCGGGATGATGGCACATTTCGAGATCGCCTCCAGCGGGACGCTCTTCATCGCATCGCTTCTCATGTTTACGGTGTTCAGCGTCTTCAGGCGGATCAATATCAAGTACCTGGGTCTTGCGGTTGCTTCATATCTCCTCCCGCTTGCCGGACTTGCCGTATTTGATCTCAGACACGACTTCCTCAATTTCAGGGGGATACTCTCGACACTGCAGGGAGTGAAGCGTCCCGTCAACACGTGGGACGATTACTGGATTATCGTCCTCAACCACTGGATGATTTTTTCGGACGAATTTATACGCGCGTTCCAGATGGAGTTCCTCCCTAAAGTCGTGCTCGTGGGGTATATGATTGCCGGCATTATCGTCCTCCTGCGGGATAAAAGTCTGGCGCTTATCCGCAGGCAATATGTGGCATTCCTGGCGCTTCTGCCTATTGTCCTGTTTTCCGTCTTCCTATTATATAGGAACGATCTCTGGGCTTGGTGGATTACGGAACTGAATGTCGTGTATCCCATGCTGTTTGCGCTGGTTTCCTCCTATATCTGGGGGAAGAAGGGGATTATCGGCAAGATCGTCGTATCGGGGATCCTGATCCTCATGGTCGCGTCGTTTTCGGTGCGTTCGGTCAATTCCCTGATCCGGGAAATCCCGGATTACGGAGGTGTGCACAAGGTCAAAGGAAAAACGGACGCGCTGGACGCGATTTTTGCCGACGCCGCGGGTGAACGGTTCGGCATCATGGTGTTTACGCCCCCGATCTATACGTATGCCTATGATTTCCTGATCCCATGGTATGGCACCAGGCGGTACGGATTTGCTCCCCAGAGCAGGAAGGAAAGCCTGCTGTATCTCTTAATCGAGCCGGATCTTGGGGAACCCTGGCGGCATAAGGGGTGGCTTGAGACGGTCATCAAGGATGGAACCGTGGAGAAAACCTGGACATTGCCTTCAGGGTTTATCATAGAGAAGCGGAGGATGCCCCAATGAAAAAACGTACCTGGACATCGGAGTGGTATCTGATCGTCATCCTGATCCTGATGGCACTTGGCCCCCTGCTGCCGTTTTTCCAGCCGGGGCTCCCGCATGGTCACGACGCCCAGGACCACGTCGTACGGATCACCAATTTCTACCGGAACCTGTCGGAAGGAGTAATCATCCCGCGCTGGGGACTGAATCTGAACTGGGGATATGGCCATCCGGTGATGATGTTTTTGTATCCGTTCTCCTCCTACGTTGCATCCCTGTTCCGGTTTCTGGGAATGTCTTTCGTTGACGCGACCAAAGCGGTATTCGTCGTTTCTTATATCGCAAGCATCCTGTCCATGTACCTGTTCATGCGGACGGGATGGGGGAAACGGGCAGGTGTCCTGGGTGCGATTCTGTATGGATTTGCGCCCTACCGCTTCGTGGACATGTACGTACGCATGGCAATAGGCGAGCAGATGGCATTCGTTTTCCCGCCGCTCATCGGTTATTTCCTCCTGCGGATAGCGAAGGCGGCATCGCACGCCAAACGCCCACTCTTCCCGTATTTGGCCATGGGGCTTGCGGCATCGGTTGGGGGTCTTATTCTCTCCCATAATGCGGTATCGCTCATGATATTTCCGGTATTGGGACTGTTCGGTCTGTACCTGTTGGTAACCGCGGAAAAGAACAGGATGGCGTTTTTCTTCCATGCAGTGCCGTCCGTCCTTCTTGGATTCGGACTTGCGGCATTCTACTGGATACCGGCACTCATTGAGGGGAGATACACGCTCCGGGATATCGTGACCGCAGGCGAAGCGCTCAATAGATTTGTTCTGTTCAGGGAATTTTTCTATTCACCGTGGGATTACGGCGGAGCGAAAACAATTACCAAAGAAGTCGGATATCCGCAGTGGCTGGGGATAATTCTGTCTCTTGTCTTCCTGTGGAAATCCCGCAACAGAACGGAGCGCATGCTCATCGGAGGCGCGCTCGTCGTATTTGCCGGATCCCTGTGGATCATGACGTCCGCATCGACACCGGTCTGGAAGGCCGTCATGATGCTCCAGAATTTCCAGTTCCCCCTGAGGTTCCTGAATGTGACCGTTTTTGTGGCAGCACTCCTTTCCGGATTAGGGCTCACCTATGCATACCGGAATATCGCGGGTATGAAGGGCATGGGTGCGGCAGTGAGAACCGGAGTATTCCTTACATTCTGTCTGTTACCTCTTATCCTGACGTCATGGATGTGGAAGCCCAAGGGGTATCAGATCGAGCGGGAATCCTTCTATACCCGCGTCTACCCGGGGACCACGGATACGGGAGAAAGTACGCCGATCTGGACTACGCGGTTTATGGAACGCTATCCGCCGGCGGCGGTTGAAGTGATCTCCGGCAAGGCGGATATACACCAGATTACGCGCACATCCACGGTGCACGAATACCAGGTCGTGGTACAGACCCGCGCTGAGCTTCTGGAGAATACGGTATACTTCCCGGGATGGCAGGTTTACGTCGACGGACAGAAAACGCCCATTGAATTCCAGAGTGAGATTCACCGGGGAATACTATCTTTCTGGGTTCCGGAAGGCACGCATCGCGTACGGGTGGCATTTGAAAATACGAAACTGCGCACGCTTTCCGAATATGTTTCGCTCATATCGCTTGCCGTTACGGCAATCGGGCTGCCGTTTGCTGCTTTCCTATGGAAAAGAAAACAATAATCATATCGGTTGCGCTTGCCGTTCGGAATGAAGAGGCAAACCTGGACGCGTGCCTTGCATCCATCAGGGATATCGCAGATGAGATCGTCGTCGTTGACGGAGGATCCGGAGATAAGACAAAGGATATTGCCAGGCGCTACGGAGCCAGGATTATCCGAACGACAAATCCCCCGATTTTCCATATCAACAAACAGAAGGCGCTGGATGCGTGCCGTGGGACGTGGATTCTCCAGCTGGACGCCGATGAAGTGATCCCGGAAGCGCTCAAAAACGAGATACGCGGCATTGTCCGGACAGATGGAAATCCGTCCGACGAAGGGATAAACGGGTATTACATCCCCCGGAAGAATTACTTCTGGGGACACTTCATGAAAAAGGGAGGGCAGTATCCCGATTATGTCCTTCGGCTTGTGCGAGCCGGGTATGCCGAATTTCCGTGCAAAAGCGTCCATGAACAGATCAGAGTGAAGGGAACGGTCGGATACCTGAAGGAACCGATGCTCCACTATTCCTACCGGACCCTTGCGGATTACTGGAAGAAAGCGGACGCCTACACCACCCTGACGGCAATGGAGCTGAAAGACAAACGCACCGGTGTATCGACCGGAATGTGGCTGCGGTTTACGGTGCTTGAATTTGTAAGGACGTTTTTTCTGTTGTTCGTGCGGCACAAGGGATTCATGGACGGCCTGCACGGGTTCGTATTTGCGGTGTTTTCCGCGCTCCACTATCCGATCGCGTACCGCAAATACACGAAGATGGTATGAAAAAGGTTCCACCCGGGATCCATTTGCTTCTTGCTGCTTTGATGCTGTGCCTGCCTCTTGGACGGGTGTATGCCGAGTACGTACTTCCGTATCCGTCGGCCATGCCGGGAAACAAGCTGTACCGCGTTTCCCGATTGATGGATACATTCAAACGGTATTGGCATTTCGGAACCCTGGGGCAAATCAAATACCGCATGCAGCTTGCGGACAAGTATCTGGTTGAGGCAAAGACGCTGTTTGAGTATAAGCAGTACAGTCTGGCAAACGACGCGCTCATACGCTCACGTGCTGAGGCGGCGCCTCTTGCGGAATTGGTTGGAAATCTTGTGGGCCAGGGGAAAGATCCGTCGCAGGTCCGGACTCTGGTCTGTGGCCAGTCCGCCGTCCATACAGCTATCCTGACATCCATGCGCGCGACTCTTCCGCAAACGTTCCTGTGGGAAGATGAAAATAAAGAAGCCAAGGTTATTCCCATCCGGAAGTCGATTGAGGATGCGCTGGGGACTGCTGGAGAGACGGCGTCCCGTCTGCATTGTCCATGAAAAAAACAATCTACCTGCCTGCCATCGCGTTTGCCTTCATTCTTCTTGCCTGGATTCCCAGGATGCTTCTGTATCCCGGTGTCCTGAAAAAGTATATCGGCATCGGTGCCGCGGAGATGTCCATCATTGCACTTGCCGCCGTTCTCATCTGGCGTTTCCGCCACCGTATGCCGGAAAAGACGGGGAGCGGGTGGAGGATTGCCATCCTTGCCGCTTCCGTACTACTCCAGATCCAGGGCGCCGTATTCACGTTCATGGAGTCGGTGACCTACGTCAATTTCGTTTTTTCGACCCTGCATATCCAGTACATGTCTGTATTCAAGACTGGTGTATTCCTATTCCTTCTTTGGACCGTATCCCTGCCGGACAGGGTATGGAAAACGCATCTGGACCGTATGCTGTTTGCGTCTCCGTTCTGGTTTCTTGCTGTTGTCGGTGTCGTCTATTTCTGGCCGTTCGATTATCTCTTTACCCTCGTCAGGGAAGACATGATCGTGGAGAACGCGCAGGTGATTATGCTTCTTGCGGGGGTTCTGGGCTCTCTCGTGGCGGGCATGCGGACCCGCAGATGGTACCGGCTTCTGTTTTTCGCATGCGGACTCGCGTTGTTTTTCGTGGCGGGTGAGGAGATTTCCTGGGGGCAGCGCATGTTCAGTATCTCGCTCCCGGAATTCTTCCGTGAATACAATATGCAGGGAGACATCACTATCCATAATCTGACCCAGGTCGGATATTCGCCGACAATCTATGC
>CAYTIP010000039.1:0-6193 GCA_964437805.1 uncultured Gammaproteobacteria bacterium
GGACTGTGGGGTCATTGTCTCTTCCTGCGGTTTATTCTTTGGCCACATGAGAACGGCCGCGACGACGACAGCGACCACAATGATGGCGCCTACGACGTAGACAATCGAGTTTTCTTCTTTGGTTTGGGGGGCATTTGTTTCATTTTCCATATGGAATAAGTATAGGAATTCACTATAAAAAAGCAAGAGGGAAGTAATCGTCCATTTCGTTCTTTATCCGTTTACGGTAAATCCGCTATAATAAGGAACGGAATGCAGCGGGATGTATGCCCGCGAATGGCAATGACATTGCTGGGATGGCGGAGTGGACAATCGCAACAGTCTGTAAAACTGTCGCCGTAATGGCTACCCAGGTTCGAATCCTGGTCCCAGCACACGCTCCGGAGAATCTGTTTGTCGTATGCTTACCGGTATCCGCCTCAAGGAAAAATCGACCATCATCGCGAAACGGACCCAGGGCATCAGCCATCCGATCCGGTTATCCATCCTGTATCTTCTGGCATTCAAGGATTTCCCTCTGCATGAACTGGCTTCCAATCTCGATTACCCCGGAAATCTGATTAGCCATCACCTGGGGATTCTGCAGAGAAGCGGGTGGGTGGAAAAGAAAAAGTGGAAACAATATGTGTATTATCACTTGAAGCATCGCGTATTGTTTGATTGGTATCGATTGTTTACAGGTACACCGTTGGAGAAAGAAGTCCTTACAAAAAAATCAGCTTAAACCATGGAGAAGAATCAGAGATTTATTAAATTGGTTGGTGAAAATATTCTGATTTAATGGGGATAAAAAGAAAATATTGGGTTTTAGTGCAACCAGTTTGCGTGCATACACCTTTTTCTGGACATGCATTACAACGAATAGATTCCGAGATGAAGATTGTCGGATAGAATATCAATAGATATCCAAAAATCACAAATAAAATCGTAATACATCCAAGTACAAAAAGACGGATATTCATATATCGTTTATATTGTATTATCTGTCTGATTTATAATTGACACTCGTGACTATGCAGTGGGTTGAATCCCGGATCTACTGTTTACCCACCTGCGTACGCTGGAGCCCATCCAGAGAGTCGAACTCTGGTCAGCGGTTTACAAAACCGTCGCTCTGCCGTTGAGCTAGATGGGCACATTTTTACGGGCAGGAAAAACAGTTGTCTCGCCTGAGCATCGCTGAGCTTCTACGGGCACGTCTGCCACAAAAGCTACCTCGGCTGTATGCATATGCAAAATCTTCGTTTGGTTTAGATTGTTCTAACAATGTCTATACAATCAAAGCTTAGTCTTGGGATTGACACAAAATCAATTGTAGCAAAGCAAATGGCGAGTAACAATAACGGTGTGAGGTATGGATTAAAAGAAGAATAAAAGAATAATAGCGGCTGTGCGGTAGTGAAGTATTTTCCCCAATTTTTTGTAATTGGTCGGACTGATCCGATTGCCCTCGGGCAACAGATACATGATGTCCTGTTTCTCCTGTCAAGTATGACAGGAAATACCTCATGTGATGAGAATTTGTGGAGGAAAATAGATCATCTTCCCACACAAGCCACGAATAAGAGTACGCGAGATGGTCCCCGTTGTCAAGATAGACGAAAATGCCGTCATTAAAGGACAATCCAGAGATGAGCAATGGTGGACGCCGGCGATGGTGATGGTTTTCCGTGTTTGTGAAGGCTTGACGCTATGGGTGTCTGAGCACGATCATTTCGATAATCGTGATGATCGCGATCGTCTGATTGACGAAAAACAGCCAGGCGATTTTTTCCGTGAGGGAAATCCTATCCCAGGATTGGGGCAGGAGGGTAAACCAGAAAATTTTCTGCAACTGCAAAAAATGACGCATAAACCCGCAATGAAACCGAAAAATCCCCGCCGTTTTCAGGTAAGGGGATGATAACCATAATAGAATTACAACCATCCTGATGGTACGGAATTTCCGGCCGGGTGTCGATGCATCACGGATATGTAGGTCCCGCAGATTACATCGGGAGGCGTTGCCACGCTCAGGATTTCGTTTTTTTCAGATCGGAAAGAATGAGATTTCTGAGATACACGGATTTGGGCATGTTGCGTTTCTTTGCGATCTGCTCAAGGTGATGGGCAATTTCCGATGTAATGAAGAAGGTAAATCGCGTATCGGTGCTTCCCTGCACGTACTTCACGAAATCGTCGATGGTTTCCTTCAGCGTTTCCGGTGTGTATTTCTCGCAGACGAGTTTTTCCTCCTCGCTGTTATAGATGAGTGACGGGGGATCTCCCTGGTTGTACAGCACGAGAATCGGCTTGCCGCGCCTGAGTCCCAATGCTATTTCATACCCCACCGAAATGCTGGGAAACGTGGCTTCCACCACCATAAAATCCGCCTCATTGATCCAGTGGTCCAGTTTCCTGTGGAATGCCAGGCGTTCCTCTTTGGTTTCCATGTGGATCGTGGATTCCTCGGTTTTCAGGATATGGTCGGCGGTCGAAGCGATTCCTTTTTGGGCGAGGATATCGATAATCTGCCGGTAATGGGCAAGATACATCTTCTTCCCCGTGATGGAGGCAGTGAAATATGCGCGCATACTTTTGAACCGGAATTGTCCGTTCTGTCACCGGACCTCATGGAACTGTGTAATTCCGGTGAGTGCGGTTACGGTCTTCTTATACACCTCTTCCAGATGCATCGCAAATGCTCCCTCATCCAGACCGAGCATCGCCCCGAAGCGTCGAGCTGCCCAGGCGTCGAAATTGAAAATGCCGAAGCCGTCCTTAGTGGCCTGGTCGGGATCCAGCGAATAGTCGACCCGGTGATTGATAATGGCATGGGTTGGGTGATGGTCTCCCAGGAGCATCAGAACCTGCCCCTCCGCTTCCTGGATTTTCGCAAGGCGTTGTTGGGCCGGTACCGCTTCCGGCGCCATGACGGTCGCCGGCTGCTCTTCAACCAGCCGTCCGTATCCGCAGCCTTTCGCTCCGTGATGTTCATCAATATGTCCGTCGATGGGGAGACCTGCTTCTTTGGCGCGCTTCCATGCTTCTTCTTCGGAGCAGTGTGTGAAGTGCTTGATTGCATCGATGAGTCCGTATATTGCTCCCGGTATTTCCACACCGTTCGTGTTGTCCTTTGCCTGGCGTTCATCCACGCAGCGGATGAGACTGGTATCCGCCTTGAGCAAATACCGTGCGAAATCCGGGTCCGGCTGGGTTGTTTGGTGCGTTTGGGTGTTAGTCATACTGGTTCCTCCTTTGGTTTTCCTGCACTGGTTTGGTGGTCTCAGGAAGAATTTATCGTAGCAAAAACCAGGGGTGGGTTTCAAGAGCGGGTAATTGCCATGCATCCGCCGGTCAGGGGAGCAGGATGTTCAGTATCAGATTGATGACCGGCTGGATGACCCGGATAGCCGGTGACGGTCCGAACAGGGGAAACACCAGAACCAACATGATAATGAATCCCAATGATTGGAGTTGGCTCCATTCCCGCGCCGCCCGCTCCGAAAGCAGGCCTTCGACGATGTGGAACCCGTCCAGAGGATAGACGGGAATCAGGTTGAAGATGGCCAGATTGACGTTGAGCGCGATGAGAACGGCAAGGAACTGAACGAGGAGCGTCCGGGTACCGGAGGCGGCGAGCACCAGATGCAAAAGACCGGAAACAACGATTGCGGTGAGCAGGTTGGCAACGGGTCCCGCAAGGGAAATGAGTGCGGCATCCCGCCGGGGATTTTTGAGGTTAAACGGGTCGAATGGAACCGGTTTTGCCCATCCGAACGGGGCAAAAAGGATCATCAGCGTGCCGATAAGGTCCAGATGCGCCAATGGATTGAGCGTGAGCCTGCCCATAACCCGCGGTGTGGGATCTCCCAACCGATCCGCCATCAGACCATGACTCAATTCATGGAGCGTAATGGCGACCAAAAATGCCGGAAATACGAAAAGAAACTGGAGAATATCACTGGGATTGTTGAAGTTACCAAGCATTCTGTGGTATAGTATCAAACGGTTCTGTTAAAAGTCAAAAGGCAAAGGTGTCCCGTTGCCTTTTCTTGTTTTTCAAATCTATGGCATACCGATGCGATCTTTGCGATAAGAAAACCCACGCCGGACGGCAGCATACCCACCACACGGGTGTGGCCGGAGGACAGTGGAAAAAGCGTGCGCAGACAACGAAGCGATCGTTTGCGCCGAATCTCCATTATGCAACCGTTACCATAAACGGCGTTGCGCAGCGGGTTCACGCATGTGCCAAATGCCTGAAGCGCGTGAAGTTCGATCTTGCAAAAGCCACCGTCGCAACTGCGTAATCTGCTTATCCTGACGACCCATTTTCCCTCTTGACAGCATATTCCGCGGCCGATACTCTAGAGAGAGATAAGGAATTGTATGGCCTCCAGAAAAACTTCCAGGAAATCAGCAGCGGTTCGTCGTGTGGCATTCGAGCGGAAATCTATCGCCGAATTCTCCACATGGAATTTCATTATTTTCCTGACGCTCGCTTTTATTCTTCTGGTCGTCGTCCTGACCCAAATGAACCGGACGAGTTTTGACCTCAGATCCAAAGCAGGTTTAACCTGTCCGGAACTGACAGCGCCCCGTGCAGAAGATTGCCCCGGAGGATGGACGTTTAAGCGGGATACCAACGGCTGTCTCGCATTCTTCTGCGAGCCGAAAAACTAATCAGGCCGATACATTTGCCACCGACCTGAATTGCTCCCATGTCATCGGTTGTTTTCCTTCCGGCTGTACGGTTTGTATGGAACACACACCGTGGACAAGTGCTGTTTCCAATACTTTAAGGCGTTTGCCGAAATATCCCGACGCCGGATCTTCAACCGTCGTCCATACACCCGGCCAGGGGATAAGTGCGCGGGCCATTCTGGCAAGCGCAATCGGGAGCGGATCCGTGATGGTCTGTATCAATCCTTCCCGTTCTTCGCGTGGAATATCCTTTCCTGCCGATGCAGCTTCCAGGAGCGGCCACGGGATGAATCCATCTTCCCGTTTCAGTTTCCGTGCATAGGGTTCATGGCTGGAGTTTTCGCGGACCGGTTCGGCTGAACCGTTCAACACCATGGGGATCGTATCCAGGAGGAGCTGTGCGCCCAGTTCGAACAGTCTGGCACGCAGAGGATCGGCGGATTCGGTTTCGGGTACAATGCATTTCTTTTGGGCGATGATGCTGCCCAGATCGAACCGTTCGGACAGGGTGACGACGGAAACACCCGTCTGCTGATCGCCCGAAATGATGGTCCAGGGAACCGGATCCGCTCCACGCCACCGAGGCAGGAGTGAGGGGTGGACGTTGATACCGCCGAATGTGGCGGTTTGGATTGACCGGATGGGGATTTTCTGTCCGTAGCTGGCGCTGATGAGCAGATCGGGTTTATAGGTGGAGAGCGTATTGACGACCGCCTCTTCGTCGGCAAACAGCCATGGTTTATCCGCGTCTGATTCGAATGAAATTACCGGTATATCGCGTTCTTCAGCCCACAGTTGGACGGGTGTTTTGGTGAGAATTTGTTTGCGGCCTACCGGTCGCGGGGGTTGGGTTATCACGGCGCGGGGTGTGTATCCATGACCGGTCAATGCATTGGCAATCGTCACGGAGTCGGTGGTTGAGCCGAAAAACAGCAGTGCGGGTGCATTCATAGGCAGGTATCCTTACCCGATGGTAAATTCCTCAAGAATCTCCTTGCCGTGTTCATCCAGTCCGGAACGGTAGAATTTCCCTTTCTGTTCGACAACCCGCTGGGTGAACAGAATGCCGTTTACATGGTCCGTTTCATGCTGGATGATAGTAGCCGGAAACCCCTTGAACGATTCGGTGTGTTTGGTTCCCGTTTCGTCCTGATAGGAAAGGGTGAGGGAATCCGATCGTTTGACTTGGCCCCAGATGTCGGGTATGGAAAGACAGCCTTCCAGCTTATTGTCCCGTTCCGGCACGCCGTCCGTTGTTTTTTCGGAGCGGGAGAGAATGACCGGGTTGATGAATACGCGGATTTCGTCCTTCTCGCTTGGCCGAATGAGGAAAATCCGGTAGGGGAATCCTGCCTGCGGTCCGGCAAGACCGACACCCTTGGGTTTTCTGGCGGATACCAGTACCTGCCTCATCGTTTTGATCATTGTCTTGAGTGAAGCGTCAAACGCGGTTACCTCCTTTGAGGGCGTGGTAAGGATGGGTTCCGGTATGTGAACGATGCCTGCC
>CAYTIP010000040.1:0-5977 GCA_964437805.1 uncultured Gammaproteobacteria bacterium
GACGGCTTCGGGGGAGGACCCTTTTTTCCTGATTTCCTGTCAGAATGTTTTTTTCTATTTTTTCGGAAATTTCGTACAACATTTCGCT
Source organism: uncultured Gammaproteobacteria bacterium (assembly GCA_964437805.1). GTDB lineage: Bacteria > Patescibacteriota > Microgenomatia > UBA10105 > UBA927 > UBA10108. Next base: position 89 of record CAYTIP010000040.1, read on the forward strand.
GGATTTCTTCCGGAATTCTTTCCTTCCCTTTGGTATGGCCACATGGGATCCCGGACCGGTTTGGGACCTTGGGATGCCCGGCCGGGACTCGTCGGTTCCTTCATTATCAGGCGATTCGTCCGTTACTGTATTCCGATTTCGGATAACGGATGGACTATGTGTCATCTTATCCATACTCAAGACGTTGTAGGTCAATACAGAGGCTCGTTTTTAGCCTCGATTCGGTGAGGTCCATTCAGGAAGTTTTCAGTGGCTCACGGCGGTTTTTCCATCCGGAATTCTGGTTGTTTTCGGGATACCTACATTCGAAACATGATTCGTTTGGTATGTAGATTTTCTGTTGCATCAATCGATACAAGACCTGGATTGTGATCAAATGATTCGGACGTGACTTATTGCATACGCAGGGCAAACCGGATACGCCGGGGCCGTCAGGATTTCTGTCTTTCGGCACCGTTGTTTGTTACTCATATAAAGCGTCAGCATGCGCAATATGTCGTGAATTGTCCTATTCATGGATTGCCGAATCAGACTTCAGGATATGATTGATTCCTTGACAAATATTCAGATGTCGTACATTCTTAATTGTGAGGACGATTTCGATTGTATAGACAGAATCGTCCCACAATGAGACCGGTATTGTTTTCGATGCTCCCTTCGGGTCATCGTCAAATATCGGGAAGTTGATTCTGATGATATGGAGAAGGGAATGTTGGGGCATGGAATCATGCAAACCACTTCCCTATCAAACCTATGGAATTATCCACGTTGGTCGGAAATTTTTTGGAATACCTGGAAATCGAACGCAATGTTTCCCGGCTCACAGTCAGGAATTACCGGCATTATCTGTACCGGTTTCTTGATTTTCTGGTGAACCCCCTCCCCTCCTCATCGCCTCCGCCGGCGCCCACTGATCCAGAAAACCGGTGGGAGGGATTGCAGCCTTCCAGGATTGACGAGGAAACAGTCCGGCAGTATCGGTTGTTTTTGGCCCGCTATCAGGATGAGAAAGGATTGACCCTCAAAAAAATCACCCAGAATTATCATCTGATTGCGTTGCGGTCGTTCCTGAAATTCTGCCATAAAAAGGGAATTCCAATCATTCCGGCAGAACTCATTGAATTACCCAAATCCGAATCCAGGAGTCTCCAATATCTTGAACGGGAGCATGTCGAACGTCTGCTGTCCATGCCGGAACTTTCCACGCCTGACGGATTGCGCGATAAGGCAATTCTGGAAACGTTGTTTTCCACGGGGTTGCGCGTGTCGGAGCTCGTGAAACTCAACCGGGACACCATCAACCTTGAACGGAAGGAATTCGGTATCATCGGGAAAGGAAGAAGACCGCGGGTCGTGTTCCTGTCGGATTCGGCCGTTTCCTGGATTACGCGCTATTTGGAAAACCGGACCGATTCGTATCTGCCGCTGTTCATCCGGTATGGCGGCCGGAAACCCAAGGATAACGACCGCTACGGCGAGAGTCTCCGGTTGTCCGCCCGGTCCGTCGAGCGTTCGGTTGAGAAGTACGTGAAGAAGGCAAGATTGCCGGTGAAGATTACTCCCCATGGTCTGCGGCACAGTTTCGCGACCGATCTTTTGACGGCAGGGGCTGACCTCAGGGCAATCCAGGAAATGTTGGGCCACAAGAATATTTCTACGACCCAGATCTATACGCATGTAAGCAATCCGCAATTGAAGAAAATACACGACCGATTTCACAGACAATGAATATCACCATCCTGTACAGTATTCCATCCAAACGATCCCGCAGAAGCACCTTCCTTGCTGCCGACGAGGATACGGTATCCTCGGCGCAGAAGGTTCAGAACGGGCTTACCAGACCGGGTGTACATACGACACTTGTCGGATTGTCGGAAGACCGGATCGTGCCGACGATCAGTGCAATCCGCGCAGACTGCATCATCAATCTGATCGACTGGACCGGCGAGGATCTGCCGCTGAGTTTTGCCGCTATGGAAGCGCTGGAATCGTGCGGTATCCCGTTTGCGGGAGCGACCCGCGAAAATTTCGCCCTGGTGGACAAGGTCACGATGAAACGCGCACTGGACGCAGCCGGTTTACCCACACCCCGGTGGCAGTTGTTCAAAACCGGCGAGGAAGCCATATCCCGTTCACTCGCGTATCCGGTGCTCGTAAAACTGAGCAGAGAGCACTGCAGCGTCGGGTTGGATACGTCATCCTTCGTCATGGACCGGCAGACACTTGCACAGGTTGTGAAGGAGAAGCTCCGGCGCTTCCGGCAGGATGTGTATGTAGAGGAATTCCTCACCGGGCGGGAGTTCCAGATTACGGTCATTGAGGAGGAACAGGGGCCGGTCATGCTGCCTCCCGCCGAGATTATCTACCGCGAGTCGGGCAATCCGGAATTCCTCACGTTTATCGAACGGTGGGACCAGAATGCCCCGGAATATGCCCGGTCCACGACCAAACTTGCCCAGCTTACTCCCCGTGAATACCGGATGTTCGAGGAGTGTGCGTGCAGTGCGTTTGCCCGGCTTGGATTCCGGGATTTCACCCGGGTCGATGCGCGGCTCAACGCCGTAGGTGAACTGATGATCCTGGAAATTAATCCAAACCCCGGTCTGGATAGCGATCCGGAATACAGCATGACCCTTTCAGCTGAAGCCGCAGGGATATCATTCCCGGATTTCCTTTGGCGGATCGTTTCCTCCTGCATGCGGCACGCGTCCCGGACGTCACCCCATCCGGCCTGATTCAGGAGGGAAGGAAGATTTTGGAGGTCGGGAGCGTAAATTTAGGAAGACTCTCCGGATTTTTTGCCACGACGAGCATCAGCTGGGTTTGCCAGTGTCGAACCAACTTAAACTGTTTTCCTTTGGCGTCGACCTTCTTGCGCTTGAGATCATAGTCCCTCCAGCGGTTTCGGAAATCCGGCCAGCTATAGGATTTCTTGGTGTTGGATGCACTGTCCAAAAGGATAATCCGGTTTTTGCTGGCGGAGAAGGACGAGACAACCGCCCAATGACCCGAGTCGGGATGCGGTTCATCCTCCTCGTCCAGATCATACAGATAGCTCACCAGCACCGCGCGGATGTTGTTGGGCGAGTATTTCAGCGCGCTCTGGAGGTGCCGTAGGGTTGTGTATTCGGTGACCAGAACGGAGAATCCGAATGAATTCCACGCCTTCACGAGATTGCTGGTCGTCGTACCGTTTCGTGTCGTCTTGCACAGTTTAGTGAGCGAATCCAGGGATTTATGGATGCCGAAAATATGCAGTGCGGTTTTGAGAGACGCCGGCCCACAGGTGACATCGGTCGGCTGTTGGATAGGCGTTACGTGTGATCGTCCCATAGCACTCCCCCTGAAAATATCCTGTACTGGCGGGTAAAAGTGACCGTATTGTACTGCTCGGGCCGGCGCCCCGCAAGCCTTATAGTGAGGGATTAAGAAGTACTATAGGATATTTATGGCTGGTGGCTACCGCAGTTCGTAGCTCAGGCTGACCGTCACCTGGACTTTCTGGGAACCCTGTTCCAGCTGGGTGTCCGGGCTCGGAACGCTCTTGGCTTCGGCTGCCATGAGGTAATCCCTGCGCACGACGGGCGCGTTGAACGATTCCTGATAATTGATGATATTGCCCAACGAGAACCCCGCGACGGATGCGGCGTTTTCCGCCTTCTTTTTGGCTTCTGCGATGGCTTCCTTCCGGGCCTCGTTTTCCGCCTTGGTTTTGTCTTCGATGTCAAACACCACACCGCTTACGGTATTGGCACCGTTTGCGGTTGCCGTATCGATGACACTGTTGGCTTTTTCAAGATCCCGCACGGTGATCGTCAAATTCGCGCTCGCGTTGTATCCGGTGATCCGTTGGTTTCCGTTATTGTAGTCGTAATTGGGATAGATGGAGTAATTGCTGGTTTTGATGTCCTTACTGTCAATTCCCAGCCGCTTGATGCCATCCGAAACACCGTTGATGGCGGTATTCAGCGCTTCCTGGGCTGATTTTACCGTGGTGCCCCGCGTCTGGACTCCGACGTTGACACGTGCGATATCCGGACTTACGGATACTTCCCCGGTACCGGACACCGTGAATGCATCGGTTTTCGTTGTCGTCGTCTGGGTCACCGAAAACGGGATCGGCCCGACCAGTTTGGAATAGGCAAACAGCGATGCGAAGAATACAAAAATGCCGGCAATGACAGGTTTCATAGATGAGTGCTCCTCCCTGTATACAGGGTTCCCAGTTATTGGGAATCCAAAAAAAGCATAGCGCATTCGGCCCGTTCGTGCAACGGCCGGGGAATATGAAAGCGATCGTCGTATGGTTATTCCTGCGGGGCGGCTGCCTGGACGAGGTTCTGCATGAGGCAGGCGACGTTGACGGGTCCGACACCGCCGGGAGTGGGCGTATACGCGCCGGCGACCTCCCGGATGTCCTCTTCCTCGTAATCCCCGTGCAGGACATTGTTGGCGTCCCTGGTAATTCCGACCGAAACAAGGATTGCACCGGGTTTAATGTCTCCGGCTCCGATTGTCCGTTCCCTGCCCACACAGGAGACGATGACATCAGCCGTTTTCATCCGGTAGGCGGATTCCTGGGGCGCTGTTTTTGAGTGGATGACCATGAGTTCGGATTGGTATTTGGAGAGGTGCGCGGCAATCGGTTTCCCCGCGGTTTCTCCCCGTCCGATGATGACGACGTGTTTTTTGCGCATCCAGGATGCGAATGCGCCCGGAAGCTTGGTTGATGATGCGGCCATGAGAAGGATTTCGACCGCTTTGGCGACTGGAACGGGAAATGCCGATCCCGGCACGAACCCGTCAACATCCTTGTCTGGAGCTACACTGTTGAGGAGTGTTGGATCCGTCAGATGGGATGGGAGGGGGCGCTGGATGATGATGCCGTCGATGGACTGGTCTTCATTCCATGACCGGATTGCCTGTGCAACCGTCTCCGCGGGGACATCCGTGTTCCATTTGGACAAGAGCAGTCGTGCCCCGATGTGTTCGGCCGTCAGCGTTTTCTGCCGGACGTAGGAGGCGGATCCCGGATCGTCCCCGACCAGTCCGACAGCAAGTGTCGGGACGACACCGCGCTTCTGCAGCTGGATGCAGGTTTGGGTGAGTTGTTCAAGGATGGTCGTGGCAATTGCCTTCCCGTCGATCCTCATGGTGTCTCCCCGCTGGATAGATCTTCAAGGATTTCTTTGGCGTGTTTATCGGGCGTCACGGATTCATAGACTTTCCGTACTCTCCCCGCGGGATCGATAAGGACGGTCATACGATGGATGCCCATATACGGTTTCCCCAAAAATTTCTTTTCGCGCCAGGCTCCGTAGCGCTCAATGGTTTCGTGTGTCGGGTCGGACAAGAGGACGAACGGCAGGTTAAACAGGGATGCGAACCGCGCATGGGACGCCACGCTGTCTTTGGATACCCCCAGTACAACGGCGTGGTTTTTTGTAAATTGTGCCGAGTTGTCGCGGAATCCGCACGCTTCCCTGGTACAGCCGGGCGTATTGTCCTTGGGATAGAAATACAGGATCACCCAGGAGCCCCGATAATCGCCGAGCGTGTGCATGACACCGGTCTGGTCCGGGAGCGTAAAGTCTGGTGCCGGGGTTCCGGGAGCGATCATAGGCTTTACTATACTCCTTGTGCCATGCATCATTCAAGAAAGTAGGGGTATACGCTTCCTATTTGGATAGGCAGGTCGCTGCGGCAATCGTATCCTGCTTGTCGGTAAACCGCATGAGAATGACTCCGGATGTCGCCCTACCCAGGCGGGGAATGGAGTCGATCGGCAGTTTGACCACCTGTCCTTTGGTGGATGTGATGATCACCGCTTCGGTATCTTCCGGCACAATTTGGGAGACGACGACTTTTCCGGTTTTGTCCTTTACCTCG
>CAYTIP010000041.1:0-5932 GCA_964437805.1 uncultured Gammaproteobacteria bacterium
CAGGGCAAACGTTGCCAGGAACAGGAATTCGTATATGACGATCTGCAGGAATCCCGAACCGGCGACGATAAATGTGAGGAGGGAAAGAAGGACAAAGCGGAATTTCCCGCCCTTGGTTAAAAGGATATCCGCAGCAAATAGCAGCATCGGGAGCCAGAGTGCAGAATGGGCGACGGCGGGGTTTTCCTCCATCCAGACGGACATATACCCCGAAAACGCAAATGCCACCGCTCCGAATACGGAAGCGGACCGGGAAAGGCCAAGGTGCGTGAGCAGCAGGTACGTGAATGTAAGAGAGAGGAAAGCAACGGAGATGACGCCCATGGAGAATGCGTCCGGGAGGGGAATGAGGAGAGAAAGCCATGTCAACGGATAAAAGACCGCCGACTGTCCGTCTCCGAAATAGGGACTTCCCGAGAAATTATACGGGTTCCAGAGAGGAAACGTATGTTGGGACAGTGCCCTGTTGAGGAGTACTCGTGACGGGTGGAAGTACAGGAGTGCGTCATAGCCAAGACCCTTGAACGGGATACCCTGTTCCCATCCATCGAATTTCATGGTGTTGAATGGCGTATAGAAGGATACCAGAAGATTGGACGGAAACAGGATCTTATTCCGGAATACGTAAGGCCAGAAGACGGTAAGGCAGATAAGGACAAAAAACAGGATGGGAATAAGGGACCGTCCTGCCCTGCTTTTCTGCCGGATATCCATACTGACAGCAATGATACTATGTTTGTATGTTTTCCGCCTCTCCCGTTTCCGTTCCCGTATATTTCATGAGATAATGCGCATATGGGCACAAGAGCTGATTCGGTAACGGTTGTCATACCGAACTGGAACGGAAGAGCACTCCTGGAACGCCATCTTCCCGCGGTCATCCGCCACACGAAAGGATGCCGGATCATCGTCGTGGACGATGCATCCGAGGACGACTCTGCGGAATTTCTTGAACATACGTTTCCCTCAGTCACCCTTATACGCAAAGACAAACATGAAGGATTTGCGTCCGCGGTAAATGACGGTGTCGCACAGGCTACATCGGAAATCGTGTTGCTTCTCAACTCGGATATAGAACCGGAGTCCGGATTCCTGGAACCGCTGCTGTCCCATTTTACGGATTCCGAAGTATTTGCGGTAGGATGCATGGACAAGAGCCGCGAAGGCGGGAAGACGGTACTCAGGGGACGGGGATTGGGATGGTGGCAAAACGGGATGTTCGTTCATACGCGGGGGGAGGTCGACCGGAGCGATACCGCATGGGTATCGGGTGGTAGCGGAGCGTTCCGTCGATCCATGTGGAACAGACTCAATGGCATGGATACGCTGTACAATCCTTTCTACTGGGAGGATATCGATTTGTCATACCGCGCCAGAAAAGCCGGATGGAAAATCCTGTTCGAACCCAAAAGCACCGTGATCCACCGGCATGAGGAAGGAACGATCAAAAGAAATACCGCTCCCGATTCGGTTCTCGCCGTTTCCTACCGGAACCAATTCATATTCGTGATGAAGAATGCCAGTGACCCGTCGATTATCATGGCGTATCTCCTGCGCCTGCCGTTTCTTCTCACCCGGGATCTTGTCGGCGGCAGAATGCTCATGGTAAAAGGCTGGTGGATGGCGATGGGGAAGCTGCCGCAGATTCTCGCAAGGCGAAAGACACAGAAGGATCTGTACCGGCTTTCGGACCGGCAATTGTCGATGCATCCATAACGGATTGGATATGAGAAACCGCGTACTTATTTTCTGCATTATGATGCTGGCGCTTCTCCTGCGCTTCGTGGGGCTGGGCAGTAACCCGCCCGCGCTTAATGCGGACGAAGCTGCCATCGCCTACAATGCATACTCCATCCTGAAAACCGGAAAGGATGAATTCTCCGTTGCCTACCCGCTCGTATTCCGGTCATTTGACGATTATAAAATGCCCGTCTACGTATACATGTCCGTTCCGGCGGTTGCGCTTCTGGGACTTACCGACGTCGCCGTAAGACTCCCATCGGCGGTACTAGGAACACTTACCGTTTTTCTGGTGTTTGTATTGGTGCGTGAGCTCATGAAATCAGGAGGAGAACAGGAAGCCGGTTTGTCCGGGAGCCAGCGGATGCTGCCGTATCTTGCAGCGCTTCTTCTTGCCGTCTCGCCATGGCACATCCATTTTTCCCGGTCCGCCTATGAAGCAAACGTCGCCGTGTTTTTCATCGTATCCGGGTTGATTTTTTTTCTGAAGGCGTTGCAGAAGCCCGTATGGATGATTCCGTCGGCGGTTTTGTTCGCGCTTTCCGTCTGGACCTACCATAGCTCCCGTATTTTCGTGCCATTACTGGTGATCGGAGCGGCCGTACTGTTCAGGAAAAGACTTATTCCCTCCTGGCGGTATGTTGGTCTTGCGGGAGGAATAGGATTTCTCGTGCTTCTGCCGCTCGTTTCCCTTTCCCTCAGCAAGGAAGGGCAGATGCGTGCATTCGGCGTGAGCATTTTTTCCAATGCTGCCATGCCGGACCGCATGGTCCGGTGGCTGGCGGAGGATATCGGCAACCGTAGCCTTCCAGGCGCACTTGCTGTCATCGTCCATAACCGGAGATTTGCCTACATTCCGACCATTATCAAGGGATATCTGGATCATCTATCCCCGAATTTCTTCGTTTCCGAATCCGTACTGGAGAAGTACCACACACCCGGAATGGGACTCATGTATCTGTGGGAGCTCCCGTTCCTGGCAATCGGGTTCGTCCGAATGCTACGGGAGAAGAGTGTGAGGCAATCGGGGAAACTTCTACTCTGGTGGTTTCTCATTGCTCCTGCCGCCGCGTCCCTGACGGAACAGCTGCCGCATCCCGTTCGTACCTTGGTATTTCTTCCCGTCGTCCAGATCATCACGGCATACGGAATTCTTGCTGCTATTGAAGAGCTCGAGAGATCTTCACGTACGATGCGAACCGTGGGATACTGGGCCATGTCAGGCGTATTCCTCGTCAGCCTGTTCTACTACATCCACCAGTATTTCGTACATTTACCGACGGATTATTCGGCGTTTTGGCAATACGGCAGAAAAGAAGCAGTAGCGGCAGTGAAGGACCGGTATAACGAATTCGACCGCGTTGTCGTTTCCACTTCATTGGATGTGCCGCATATTTTTTTCCTCTATTACCTTGCGTATGACCCTGCGCGATACCAGAAGGAAGGCGGAACGGTATCGGGCGGTTTTGCGGAAGAACGCAACGCATTCGACAAATTCCGGTTCAAGCGGATATCCGATACCGTGATCAGGGAAGAGCAGAAATCGGGAGGCCGCGTCCTCTACGTGGGTATGCCGTTTGAGATGCCCAAGTGGGCAACACCTGTGAAGACAATTCCGTATCTCAACGGCTCCGAAGCATTCAGGATATTTACAGCGCCTTCGGTGGCAAGCGATGCGGCAGTCCCCATTGGGGGTGGATTATGAAGTCTATCCGGCGATTTTTCCCGTTGGCGATACTGGTTGCCATTCTCCTCCTTGGCGGCATACTGCGTTTCTACCGGTTGGGTGAGGTGCCCCCTGGACTTACGGATGATGAGGTGAACATGGCATACGATGCCATAAGTCTTCTGAAAACAGGGAAAGACCAATGGAATCAGGCATACCCGATTTTTTCCTTTAAAGGGTTCGGAGACTACCGGTCTCCCGTATACACGTATCTCCTCATGCCCCTGTATCCGCTGCTGGGGGCAACACAGGAATGGGTGAAAGTCCCGTCGGCATTGTTCGGACTGGCAACGATCGCAATTCTATGGGGAGTTGCCGGGAAATTGGGTCTGGATAAAAAGGCTTCACTGTTCGCGGCGTTTCTTCTGGCGATAAACCCCTGGCATTGGGGGATGAGCCGGGCGGCTATGGTGATCGTACCTGCCGTATTTTTCTTCAGCTTGGCAATACTGTTATTGCTGACTGCCAGGAAACGCATAGGATTTATCGTTCTTTCCGCTTGTTTTTTCGCTTTAACGATTTACTGCTATCCCGCATACTTCGCCGTTACCCCCCTGTGCATGGCCGTTCTTGGATTTCTGATGCTGTACAGGAGGCAACTTTCTCCTTTCATGGCAATAGTCGGGTTGACGGTTTTTTTCAGCATCAGCGGGCCATACCTGTTGGCGTCCCGATCAACTGCTGCAGGTATTCGGATGGGACAGGTGAATATCCTGAAGGATACGGGTACGGTGGATGTCCTGAACGAAAAACTCGGCGCATGCCAGCGGCAATATCCACGGCCCGTTTGTAAATTGGCGTTCAACAGGGTTTCGGCGTTCGGGTACGCATTTGTCGTGAACTACATCCGGCACTTTTCTCCGGATCTCCTGTTTGCAAACGGAACCGTCACCCAGTTTTCCATTCTTCCCAAACGGGGATTGCTTCTGGGAATCGAGTACGGATTATTTGTCGTCGGTGTATTCGCACTCCTGCTATCCCGGAAAAAAGGAATTTTGTTTTTTCTGCTGTCCGTTGTTCTGATTTCGGCGATTCCCGATTCCCTGACCGGAGACGGCCATTACGGACGGTTCTTCGTCGTTCTTCCGTTTATCCAGCTAATCGCAGGATTCGGATTCATGCAGGTAACCCAGGTGCTGGGGAAATTCGCGGCATACCCGCTCATCCTGCTTCTCATAGGGGATACCCTGCTGTTTTCGGTAGAGTATCATTCCTATTACCCCTGGGCGTATTCGCGTTTTTCGCATTACGGATACGGGGAATTATCCCGTCGTCTGGAAACGGTGAAGGATTCGTATGATGCGGTGTACGTATCCAGCAGAGTGAACGATTCCAAGCAGTACATCTACTATCTTTTCTACACGGGGTATGACCCTGCTGCGTATCAGAATGATCCAACCCGGGAACGGGTGGTGGAGTCAAACGGATGGGTTCGGGTGAAGAATATCGGAAATATCCATTTCGTGGCGGCATTCCCGGAAACGGAAACGCTCCTGAAAGGCGAAGAGAATGTCCTGTATGTGGGCGCGGTGTCGGAATTTCCCAAGACGTACATCCCACCGGTATTCGTCGTCCGGGACATGAGGGGGGATATACTGTTTATGGCAGTCCGTCTTTCCGACTGGAAACGGTGTCTTGAGGAATCCTGCGCTCCCGGAGCCGTACAGTAAGGTATGCGTCACGTAACTTGTCGCCGTTTGGTAGTTGCAGGAATAGCAGCGATTTCACTGATTGTATTGTTTTTCCGTCCGTACTTCACGCAGGGGAAGGTTCCTTTCCCGTCCAATCTCCTCGTTTCCACCTATGCTCCATGGAAATATGTTCCGGATCCCCACTATCCGAACGGTCCGGCGAACAAACCGATTGGATTTGACAATATCCGGCAGTTTTTCCCCAACCGTTCGTTTACGGAAGAAATGCTGGATAAGGGGGTATTTCCCCTATGGAATCCCTATATATTTTCCGGTACGCCCTATTTCGCCGCGATCGATACGGGAATCCTGTATCCGTTGGGTATCGTATTCCGGCTCCTTCCGCTGATTGACGCATGGAGCGTATTGGTCATGATCCAACCCGTGCTTTCCATGGCATTCATGTTTCTCTTTTTAAGAAGCATGAGCAGGTCCTTCCCGGGTGCAGTGCTTGCATCGCTGGCTTATGCGTTTTCCGGATGGATGATCGTCTATTGGGAAGAGAGTCTTATCCTGGAGCACGCGTTTCTCTGGCTTCCCCTCGGATTGTATGCATCCAACTGCATCTGGTCGGATCGTCGGATCCGGGGAACGGTATTGCTGGTGTTCAGTCTTGTGAACAGTATCTTCGCGGGTTTTTTCCAGATGGTCCCCTTTTTTTATATCCTTTTTCCGGGGAAGCATTTTGTCCCTGTCTACCAGGCCAACACAGAAACCTGCAAGGTCATAGTCATCCTCGCTGTACACGTCAGGCATCTCGGCAGTCTCTCCGCCG
>CAYTIP010000042.1:0-5870 GCA_964437805.1 uncultured Gammaproteobacteria bacterium
CCCGGTACTCGGGTACATCGCGGCGGGATCTCCGCTCGAACCGTTTACGGACCCCAACTTCTACGTGGGTGTTGCTCCCCAGATGATTTCGTCGGGCAAGCCCAACTACATCCTGCAGGTGAAGGGCAAATCCATGATCGACGATGGTATTATGGACGGCGATTACGTCGTCATCCAACATCAGCAGGAGGCACAGAACGGCGATATCGTGGTGGCACTTCTCCCCAACGGATGTGCCACACTCAAGCGCATTTACTTCGAGAAGGACCGGATCAAGCTTATGCCCGCCAATGCAACCATGTCCCCCATTTTCACGACGCACGTCCGCATCCAGGGCAAGGTCGTGGGATTACTCAGAAAGTATACGAACTAACGCGAAGAACTGAATTTTTTCCCAAGCAATTAATCCTTTTTCCTCAGGATGTGTTTGCGGATGTGGTGTTTGATGGTTTTCCTGCGTTCCGGATCCTTCACCGCGTGGATGACGATGGGTGCTACCGATCCGAAAATAATGAGGAGAATCACGTATTCGTAGTTGTGCTTCACGATCGGGATGTTCCCCAGGAAAAAGCCTAGGGTCGAAAGACCGACTGCCCAGATGAATCCGCCCACCAGGTTGTAGGTCATGAACGTTGTGTAGTGCATCTGGGCGGCTCCCGCGACGATCGGTGCAAATGTCCGGACGAACGGGACGAACCTTGCCATGACAATCGTCTTGGCGCCGTTTTTCTCATAGAATGCTTCCGCCTCCAGGAGATACTTCCGCTTGAATAGGAGGGAATCCTCCTTTTCAAACAGCTTTTTCCCTACCTTGTGTCCGAACCAGTAACCGACGTTGTCGCCCAGGACGGCTGCGGCGAAGGAAAGGATGAGAAGCAACGGGAAGTTTACGAGTCCCTGTGAGGACAGAAGCCCGGCAGTGAACAGCAGGCTGTCACCTGGAAGGAAGAATCCGAAAAACAGTCCGGATTCGGCGAACAGGACGAAAAATACGCCGAACAGTCCGGCAGTCTGGATGAGCAGTTCGGGTTTCAGGAGAATCTGGAGCTCGTTCATAAAAAAAGGCGCTCGTACATGCGCTATAATATATCCATTATACCGAACCCCTCCGGATTTGCAACTCCGGAGGTAGATCGGGTCAACCATATGGGAACTCTGTACATCGTATCAACACCGATCGGCAATCTTGAGGATATATCCATCCGCGCACTGAAAATTTTGGCTACTGTAGGCGTAATTGCCTGTGAGGATACGCGCGTCACCGGTTTGCTGGTTTCCGAACTTGCCAAACGCTATCCGCAGTATTGGATGGAACACACAAAACCGGAATTCGTTTCCTACCGGGATGCCAACGAACAGTCGGTTACTCCGGAGCTTATCGCACGACTGATCGGGGGAACCGACATCGCGCTGGTATCCGATGCAGGCACACCGCTGGTTTCCGACCCCGGACTGCGCCTCGTGCAGGCCGCTGGAGACCGGTCGATACCCGTCGTGGCAGTTCCCGGTCCGTCGGCGTTTGTCGCAGCTCTCACGGCGAGCGGTTTACCGGGTCACTCGGTCATGTTCCTCGGATTCCTGCCGGAGAAAAAGTCCCACCGTGAGCGGGTATTTACCGGTGTTGTGGAATCTTCCGGTTTTGCATCATTCACCTATTGTTTTTACGTATCGCCACATGATCTCAACCCGGTACTTTCGGATATGATGGGTATACTTGGCGATATTCCGATTGTCGTTGTTCGCGAACTGACGAAGGTCCATGAGGAAATCTACCGGGGTTCGATCAGTGCGTGCCGTACGCATTTCAATGCACCGAAAGGCGAATTCGTGGTTTTGTTCCGGTTCCGGCACCCTCAGCCGGGATCTGTGGACTAGGCTACCGGCACTCCAGCCGTGTCGAGGGTAACCCGAGCGTCAAGGGCAATCACCCCTCTTGGGAGGACGAGTAGCGGATTGATGTCCAGTTCCATGAGCTCCGGATGGCGCCAAACGGCATCCGAAACGGAAAGAAGCGCATTGGAAAGAGCCGTCACATCGACTCCTGCCTTGCCCCTGACACCCGCAAGCAGTGCATAGCTTTTCAGTTCGCGGACCATCATGTGTGCATCATCGGGTGTGATGGGTATGAACCGGAACGAAACATCCCGCAGAATCTCAACGTATATTCCTCCCAGGCCGATCATAAGAAGCGTCCCCATGCCGGGAATCCGCTTGATTCCCACGATACATTCGATTCCGTCTTTCGTATCTACCATATCCATATACAGCACGCCGCGGATGTGTGCCTTGGGTAGGGATTTTCGTACCGACTGCATCATTTCCCCGGCGGTCTGCAGGGCAAGCGGTTTCGGGACGTTCAGGCGGACCGCGCCCTGATCGCTTTTGTGCACGAGCTCGGGCGAGAGAAGTTTGACGGCAAGCGTATCCGAGAGCCCAGTCAGCGCTTCCTGGGAGCCGGACGATTCCGGGAGAACCACATAACGCGGTATGTGGATCCCCACGGACTGAACGAACGCCAGCGGATTGTCCGGATCGATCGCCGGGACCGGTGACGGTTCGGGTGCCGTCGTCATCCGCGTGGCAGCGTGCTGCATGCCGGACCGGATCCGGGCGAACCGGTGAAGATTGCCGATCATTCCGGCCGCCTGTTCCGGATATTTGCTGAACGGGACAGCTCCCATGCTGAGGAGTTTGCTTCCTTCCTTCATCACCGATTCCCCCATCCAGGAGACAACCAGCGGTTTCTTGGAGGTTGCCCTGTGCATACAGAACGCATTGGCGGTGCCCGGGACATCGGTCATGGACTGGGGTGTCACGATACCAAGGATACTGCCGACGGAAGGATCCGTTTCCAGCTGTGCGAGTGCCCGTTCGAATTCCGGGGCGCCTGCGTCACCCAGGAGGTCGATCGGATTGTGTTTTCCCTGAATGGCCGGTACTTCCACACCCGCCGTAATGAGTGCATCCGTTGCCAGAATCGCGGGGCCGCCCGCATTGGTGAGGATAGCGCACGCACCGGTTTCGGGAAGCGGATTCTGGGAAAATCCCACGAGCGCATTGACGAATTCTTGGGTCGAAGTAGCTTCCAGCATCCCGGCCTGACGGAATAGTGCGGTGTATGCCTCCGGCTGGCCTGCAAGCGAACCCGTGTGCGAATGCACCGCCGTGTTTCCCTCCGTTGTTTTCCCGGCTTTCAGGATGACGATCGGTTTGGCGCCGGCAGTTCCAAGCGTGCGTCTGCCGAATTCGATGTAGCGGTTGACCTCCCGCAATTCTTCCGCATAGATGCCGATTACCCGGGTATGCGGATCCGTCATGAAATATTCCAGGAACGGCAACTCGTCCAGTGTTGCTTTGTTTCCCAGACTGACGAAATGGGAAATGCCGATGGACCGCGGCGTAATGATATCCAGCAATGCGCTTCCCAATGCACCGCTTTGGGAAAGGACGGCGATGGATCCCGGCTTTGGTACCGTTCGTGCAAAGGATGCATTCATTTTTCCGTGGGGATGGATGACACCCAGACAGTTGGGTCCCAGAAGACTGATATCGTATTGCCGGGCTATATCGACTAACTCTGCCTGGCCAGCGGCGCCTTTTTTGCCGGATTCGGCAAATCCCGCGGAAATCACGATCGCGGCAGAAATGCTTTTCTTGCCGACTTCGGTGAGGACGGAGGGGACGACGGATGCGGGAACCGCAATGACCGCCAGGTCAATCGGCTCCGGGATAGACAGTACGGAAGGATAACACGGTGTCCCCCGATACGTGGTAATGAACGGATTCACGGGGTGGATTTTGCCGGGATAGTACTGGCCGACGAGGTTGGCAAAGATCATGGACCCGACCGACTGCTCATCCCGGGAAACGCCGATCACCGCGATGGTATTGGGTGTGAAGAGCGCATCGATGCCTGTTCGTGTTTCCATAGCGTATCGCATGCTATACGATATTCTTGAGCAGATTGTCTCCGGTCATCTCCTCTGGTATGGGCAGTCCCATGAGCCATAGGATCGTAGGCGCGATATCTCCGAGTTTTCCGGAAGGAAGCATCATGTATTTTCCCAGATAGTCCTTGTTGGCAACGATGAACGGCACGGGGAACGAGGAGTGTTCGGTATCGATGCCACCTGTCGCATCCAGCATTTCCTCGACATTCCCGTGATCGGCGGTAATGATACAGGTTCCGTTTCTATTGAGGATACTTGAGGAGATTTTCCCGACACATTCATCCACTACCTCGCATGCCTTGATCGCGGCCTGGATATTTCCGGTGTGCCCTACCATATCGGGATTTGCGAAATTCACGACGGTAAAGCCGTAAACGCCCAGTGACAGTCGGTCCAGGAGCCGTTCGGTCATTTCAATGGCCGACATTTCCGGCTGAAGGTCGTACGTCGCTATTTTCGGAGACGGGATAATCAGCCGGTCTTCACCGGCCAGCCGCTCCTCGCGCATGCAGTTGAAGTAATAGGTAACGAAGCGCTCCTTCTCCGATTCGGATACGCGCAACTGCCGTACTTCGTTGTCGGCCATGATTTCCCCCAGTGATGAGGAGATAACCTGTGGCGGAAATGCGACGATGCACGGCACATCCCGTTCGTATTCGGTCATGGTGACGAAAAACAGATTCGACAGGATTTTCTCTCTGGTAAACGGCTGGCTGGCAGCCGCGGGTGGCACTATGTGCTTACGGTAGTATTTGACCGCATAGGGATCGAACGAAAAATCCGAAACATGCTTCTCGAAATCGGGCAATACGAACGCCCGGGTAAGCTGACGCGGCCGGTCGATGCGGTAGTTAAAGAAAATGACGGCCTCGTTATTGGTGATTCTGGGAAGCGGATTGCCGGATTCGTCCAGTATGACCGTCGGCTTGATGAATTCATCGGTTTCCATGCGTTTATACGCATACTCAATCGCTTCCTCAGCATTTTTTGCAGTGTACTGGGAACCTTGAGTTAACGCATCGTATGCAAGTTCGGTACGGTCCCACCGGCGGTCGCGGTCCATCGCATAGTATCTGCCAATGACGGTTGCGATTTTTGCGAATTTGAAATTCTGACAGAGTTCATCGGTATGCTTGAAGAATTTAATTGCGGATTGTGGCGGCGAATCCCGCCCGTCGGTAAACAGATGGAGGTATACCGTGCCGGGGACGTGTTCCTGGGCAAGAAGCGTCAGGATATTGCAGAGGTGCTTGCTGTTGGCATGTACCGATGCGTCGGAGAATAATCCCATGATGTGGATGTTGGACTGGTGGCTCACCGCATGGCGCATGGCACCGATGAATGCCTCGTTGCGGAAAAAGGATTTGTCTTCAATGGCTGAATCGATCCGCATGAGATCCTGGAAAACAACTCTGCCAGCTCCGATGTTCAGATGCCCGGTTTCCGTGTTTCCCGGCTCTCCACTCGGGAGGCCGACGCTGCGGCCGGATGCAGCAAGGGTCGTGTGCGGATACAGATTCCAGAGACGGGGCATGTGGGAGAGGTTTGCCTGTGAAAGCGGATTTCCCGGTCCGGATGGGCCGATACCCCATCCGTCCAGGATCATGAGGACAAGCGGCGTATTCTTCATACCGATACGAGTTCGCGTTCGATTTCGGAAAACCGGTTGTACTTCGCAACCCGCTCTCCTCGCGCCGGGGCACCGAATTTGACGTATTCCGACTGGATGCCGACAGCCAGGTCGGCGATGAACGTGCTGTTCGTTTCCCCGCTCCGGTGTGACACGACGCATTTGATATCGTTTTTCCTGGCAAGGATTACCGTCATGAGCAATTCGCTGAGTGTTCCGATCTGATTGGGTTTGAGGATAACCGCGGAACATGCCTTGTCCCGGATTGCCTGTTCCAGCCGTTTATAGTT
>CAYTIP010000043.1:0-5826 GCA_964437805.1 uncultured Gammaproteobacteria bacterium
TGGTCGCCTGGCGCTGGGAATCGTCAAAGTATGCCGGCACCGTGATGACGGCCTGGGTCACCGGACTACCAAGGTATTTTTCCGCATCTGCCTTGATCTTGGCCAGTACTTTTGCCGCGATTTCCTGCGGGGTGTATTGTTTTCCGTCCACTTCCACGACTGCCATATCGTTCTTCCCTGCTTTTATCTCATAGGGAAGCCATTTCTTGTCGTTCTGCACACTCTGGTCGCTAAACTTACGCCCCATCAGCCGCTTCACGGAAAAGACCGTATCTTTGGGATGGATGACCATCTGCCGTTTGGCAACATCTCCGACAATATTGTTTTTGGGATCAACGACCGACGGAATGACGTTTCGTCCTTCCTGGGAATGGATCACTTTGGGTGATCCTCCTTCCATCACCGCTACACATGAGTTGGTCGTGCCCAAATCGATACCGATAATTTTTGCCATATATTCCTTTCTTGTGGGAACAGCCCGAATGACCATGCATTCCGGATATTCCCGGTTACCTAAACCTGACAAACGTTGCTATTCTGCAGGCTCCTCCTTTTTGTTTTGTTCTTTAACAGCACCAACTGCCACTTTGGCCGGACGGATCGTCACTCCGTGCATCCGGTACCCCGGAGAAACCACCGATACCACGATATCCTGCTCCTTCCCGTCCACCACTTCCACGCAATCCATCTCCATAGGATCGAATACTTTCCCCTTGGCATCAACCTGTTCCACACCCAGAGCGCCCAGCAGTCCATGGAATTCCTTCATGGCAAGCGCCAGTCCCTGATCATTCAGATGCTGCTTCGCTTTTTCCAGCATATCGACGACGGGAAGCAGTTTTTCGATAACGACACGGCCGGCAAACATCCGTACTTCCTGTTTTTCCTCGTCCGTCCGTTTCCTCAGATTCTGGTAATCGGCGATGGCTCGCAAATACTTTTCCTTCCATGCCGCTATCTGGGCGTCTGCTTCATCCTGTGCCGATGTACCCTGTTTCGTCTGTTGTTGATTCTCTGGTTGTTCATCCATATCGGTTACCAATTCTTTCCTATCTCGCTTAAGAGATTCCCCATGTACCGGACGACGGGTACGATCGCCGGGTAATCCAACCGGAATGGTCCTACCACGCCGATCGATCCCTTCACATGTGGTGTCTCAAACCGCTGATACACGTACCCGCACTGGGAAAGCGCTTTGCCGCCCAACTCGTCCCCCAGAAGGATGACAAGCGGATCGGAATGCCGTTCGACGAGCTTCCACCAATAATCGAACTGTTCGATCGAGTCAAACAGGGAGTGGGTAAGTTCGTAATCAAAAAATTCCGGCATGTCCAGGAGATTCCCGACCCCCGAATAAAAAATATCCCCGTCGTCGGTAGCGGTGATCGCAAGCGTTTTGGTTTTGTATGCCAGCGCCTTGGTCGCTTCCCGCATCACCTTGTCCACTTCCTGACGGACATCCCAGATTTTTTCCTTGACGGACATTTCCTCGGTCACGGACATGTGCCTTGGCTTCATGAGGACATCCACGTAGAACCGTAATGCGTCGGGAGTCGGCGCGCGTCCGGAGGAAGTATGCGGCTGGTGCAACAGCTTCATTTCCGTCAACCGTACCATTTCGTTCCGGATCGTTGCCGGCGATACGCCCAGATTGAATTTTTTATCCAGTGTTTCGGAGCCGACTGCCTCGGCGGTTGCGATGTACTCCTCAATGACCGCCTTGAGAATTTCTACCTGCCGTGGCGTAAGATCCTTTGCGATTTGTGCCGTATCCATAGTCTATTCTGCCTTTCCGGAAACGATATGTCCCTGTGCGGGCGACATCACTTTTCCATCGGATGAAACCGGAAAATTAGCACTAATATATATCGAGTGCTAATTTTTGTCAACCCCCTATTGTCATGACCGGTATCTTCTCGCATAATGAAATTACATGAAGAAAATCTTCCTCATCATCACGGGGATTCTCCTGTTTGTTTCGGTACCGGTGATCGTGTTTTTCTTCGGCCAACAGCAGGATATCCGGATGAAAGCGGCGCCAGCAACCACGCTTTCCATCCAGCCAAACGTCCCCACCATCCCCATCGGCGAAACCGTCGTTTGCAAAATCATGATCAATACCGGCGGCAACCGTGTGGCAACGGCGAAGGTATCCCTGGCGTTTGATGCCACGAAATTCGAGGCCCAAAGCATTACCAACGGCCCGCTAGCGCCACGCATCCTCAACCAGGGCACGGTCGGCGCAGGGACTGCAACCATTACGGTCGGCGCACAAAGCAACACAAATCCCATCTCCGGACAGGGGGAAATCGCTACCCTCCGGCTCAAGGCGATCGGCGGCAGCACGCAACCGGTACAGGTGCGCTTCGCCAGTGACACTTTTATCGCAGGCTTGGGAGAAAATACCGTCAATGTCCTGGTCAGCAACCAGGCCGGTTCCATCACGATTACGGGAGGAGATCCTGTGGATGATACCCCAGCCACCTCCCCCAGCACCCAACCCACCCAGCCTGCGGGCAATTCACCCACCCCCACAACCCAAGCCGCAGCGACAAGTACGCCAACCCAGACACCCGCCCCCACACCCACACAACCAGTCTCGGCTCTGCCCGACCAGAATGTTGGAGAACCGGATGATGACCAGCCGATCGGCGGGGATGCCGTCGGAGGCGCGGCCGGCGAGGAGATTCCAGAGACGGGATCGACGGAAATGACCCTTCTCCTTTCTCTTATGGCAGTAGGAATGGTGTCTGCCGGAATCGTATCCTTTGTACGCTCGTCGAGCGGATGATATAGTAATTATTGTTATATGAATATTCTTGAACGGGATACATCACCACGGGCAACATCGCTTGTTTCCGTGGCCGCCATTTTCCTCTTTCTCCCGCTTCTCCTGTTTGCCACCTACCAGTCCATCACCCTCATCACGCGAGCAAGCGGCACCAAGGCCAAAATAGTGGTGGATACGAAAGCGCTACTGGAACCCATCAAAACGGATTTCTACCATGCCTTTGCCCAGGGAGGCGAAGAGGCGGAAGACATGATCGCCCCTGTCGCAGACCAGGTACGCGGATTGCGTCCAAGGGTCATCCGTCTGGATCACCTCTACGATAATTTCAACGTCGTGAAGAAAGACGGCGGGAATCTCTCATTTGACTGGAGTAGATTGGATGGAGCAGTCAATACGATTACATCGCTGGGAGCCAAACCGGTCCTCGCACTTTCCTACATGCCGGCGGCGATTGCCCAGGGAGGCGTCATCATCAATCCTCCCGATAACTGGGACGATTGGGCAACGGTTGTCCAGAAAACCATCGAGCATTACAGCGGGAGGGACGGCAAAAACATCAGCGGAATCTATTACGAAGTATGGAACGAACCGGATCTTGCCGTATTCGGATCCTGGAAACTCTCGGGTGATAAAAACTACATGACGCTGTACAAATACGCGGCAGAAGGAGCAAAGCGAGCCCAGAATACGAACCAATACTTTCTGGGTGGACCGGCAACTACCGGCCTCTATAAGAATTGGATTATGGCGCTTGCCGGAAGCGGCCACCGGGTCGACTTCTTTTCCTGGCATTCGTATCTTCCGGATCCCAAGCGCTACGCCACAGATCAGAAGAATTTCGTCAACTGGATGTTACCCTATCCGTGGCACACGCTGAAACCCACTCTGATCACCGAATTCGGCTTCACCGGAGACAAAAGCGGCCTGTACAACACCACCTATGCTGCTGCCTATACCATCGCCGCAATCAGACAGGTCATCACCGGTGCTGCTACCTACATGTTCTCCTTTGAAATTAAGGACGGACCGGGCCAGACCAACGGATGGGGACTCATCGGCCACCAGAACGCTGGCAAGAACCTCAAACCCCGCTATCATGTCTACAGTTTCCTGGACCAGATGGCAGGTACGCGTATGCAGGTCACCGGCGAAGGAACGTGGGTCACGGGATTCGCATCCGTCAAAGACAAAACACACCGGCTTCTGCTGGTTAATTTCGACCGAAACGGATCGCATGCGGAAACTGTACCGGTGACCTTCGTGAATCTGGAACCGGGTGAATACAATTATCGTGCCAATTTCCTGTTCGGGAAAGACGTGACTACCAAAAAAACGGTTCCGCCGGAAGGGGTTTATACGGAGAAAATCTACATGGCGGCACAAAGTTCCGTGATCATCGAGCTTACAAAAGCAAACTGATTCTCTTTAGGAAGCATTACTGTCCTGTCCCCCGTTGTTGATTACTTCCTGGGCCGGCTCAAGCATCACCTGTTTGGGACGCCTGACTTTATCCAGAAGCGACAGGAACGAACGCAACTCGGATACACCGAATACCCAGACCAGGAAAAGATAACAGGAGAGTCCCGTAATCCCGCTGAATCCGGTAAGGAGGATAAGCCCGGAGATTCTGGTCGTATCGAAGACCAGCTGGTCAAAGAGCTTGAGCGGTATATACACCACAGCTCCCATGATGAGCGCAGCAAGAGTCATCTTCACCGGGCTCCACCCTATGTCCCGTACACTGAACGCACGAAGCTTCCTGGAAAGAATGAAAAACAGCAGGAGTGTGTTGATGACGCTGGCAATCGACGTCGAACAGCCAAGCGCCCAAACCGGAAGCCGGAGATAGGAGATAAAGAAAATACTTAAGAATGTGTTGAGCAGTATCGTGACGACGCCGATAATAACAGGAGTGATACTGTCGTACAGGGCAAAAAACGCCCGCGTCAGGAGCGGGGATATGGATTGGGCAAACAGGGAGACACTGAATGCGGACAGCGTGATACCCGTCAGAACGGTTGCCTCCCAATCGAATCTGGATGCCCCGAATACAAGACGGACGATCGGAATGCGGAAAACGATAAAAAACACGGTAAGGGGCATGATGAAAAAGAGCATTTGGTTAATGCCGGATACCAGCGTTTTTTTGAACAACTCCCTATCGTCCCGGGCAGATGCCTGGGAAAGAATCGGAAATGCGGCCTGGGCAACCGATGTACCGAACAGACCGATGGGCAGCATCTGGAGATGCTGGGCGAACTGGAATATCGTCACCATGCGCGCGCCCAGAAGCGTTGATAGGACGAGGTCCACCGTAGTATCGATTTGCGAAATGGCAAGTCCGACCGTCCGGGGCACCATGAGCTTCCCGACTTCTCGGACTCCGTGGTTGGTCCAGTCAATGACGGGTTTGTGTTCATACCGGACAGCACGAAGCGATGGAATCTGAATGGCGATAAACAGCAACGCACCGATACCAACGCCGGCCACAGGTGCCCATATGCCCAGTGTCGAGTGCAAACCGACAATCGCCAGAATGATCCCCACATTGTAGATAACAGGTGCCGCCGCCGGGGCGAAAAACAGATTAAACGACTGCAGAATACCGGTGAAGAAATTCCCCAGGATCAGGGGAAATACCTGGAACAGAATCATGAATTGCGTAAACTGACTCATCAGACGAATCTGCTGATCCGAAAAACCGGGAGCGATAATCCGGCAGATTGCCTCGGTAAACAGAAACAACGGTAGTGAGAGCAGGGCAAACAGAATGGTGCAGATGTGGATCAAGGATGAGGATATTCTCCACGCCTCATCTTCTTTCCCGGAGGAAATATAGCGCGTGAAGACCGGAATGAACGCGGCCGTAAGCGTCCCCATGACCAGCAGTTCGAACATGAGGTTCGGAAGCCGGAATGCCGCGAAATACACACCCAACGTGTCCGGATCGAATCTGGCAGCCAGCAACCGGTCCCGCAGGAGTCCCAGCACCCGGGATACCAACACCATGGACATGAGTACTGTTGCGGCTGACC
>CAYTIP010000044.1:0-5717 GCA_964437805.1 uncultured Gammaproteobacteria bacterium
ATTGCCGCGGGAAACCGGAATCTGCGGATATTGGGATATACGATCCTGCTGTACAGCGCATTTAATTTCTACTGGCCGCCCATGCATATGCGTGAGGTGCTGGCCGCGGGTGGGGGAACGATTTCCGACACCCTGCATTTGGTATGGGCCGGCGTGACGGTTTTCCTGTTTCTTGCGATTATGGGATTCGGGGCGGCCGCGATGGGCGTACGGTTCCGGATCTATACGATTGTCAGCATGGTGTCGCTGTTTCTGTTTGGGATGCTGACATCCATGGGCGCGCCCAATGTGGAGAAAAACCTTCCGACGCCGATGATCGGGGTATGGGAACGGATCAATACGGGCATATTTCTTCTTTGGGTTGTTGCTCTTTCTCTCATACTTCTTAAAACCACAAGCCCCCGGCGCGGAATCCACGAACACCGGCAATAGGTCCATTTTTGGTACAATCTTCTGGTATGCATCTTCAGGTATCGGATTTATCCAGGGAACTCGGGACGCGGGAAGTAGTGAGCCATGTTTCCTTTACAATCTCGGCAGGCGAGAAAGTCGGTTTGGTGGGGAAAAACGGCTGTGGCAAATCCACCCTATTCCGGATTATGGCCGGACTTGAGTCGCCCGACGGAGGGTCGGTGACGTATTCACCCAAAGGGCTCCGGGTCGGGTATCTGCCCCAGGTCATCGAATCGGACGATCCCGTATCCAGCGGCCAAAAAACCAGAGCGCTTCTGGAAGAGCTGCTTGCCGACGAACCCGATTTTCTCCTGTTGGACGAACCCACGAACCATCTGGATTGGAGCGGATTGGAATGGCTGGAAGACGCAGTCACGCGATTTACGGGTGGTGTCGTGGTCGTATCCCATGACCGGGCTTTCCTGGACCATACAGTCGGGAAAATACTGGAATTGGAGAATGGTGCGATCAAAGTGTACGGCGGCAATTATTCCTTTTACCATACGCAGAAGGAAACGGAAAAGGAAGCATCTGGGCGACGGTATACGGAACAGCAGAAGCGGCTGGGAAAGCTGGAGTCGCGGGTTCAGATAGTAAAAAACAGGACCCGGCAATTGGAAGCACGGACTACAGGCAGAGACCATTATGTCCGCCGGAAAGCGGCAAAAGCCGCCAAGTCGGCAATCAGTCTGGAGAAGCGGATTGCCAGGGAAATTGCAGGATCACGGATTCCCAAGCCCGAACCGGCCTGGGAGCTGAAAGCGCTGTTTGCGCCAGCGAAAGAAAGCAGCGGAACCGTGGTATATGCCCGCGACGTATCCGAAACGATTGACGGCAGGAAGCTGTTCCAATCAGTATCGCTGTTGATACGAAGAAACGACAGGGTCGCGCTTATCGGAGACAACGGCAGCGGAAAAACAACGATTATCAAATTGCTATTGGGCGAACGCCTGCCCGAAACCGGAGTCATTGAGAGGGGAAGTAATGTGGAAATCGGGTATCTCAGCCAGGAGCATGACGAACTGAACGGAACCCAGAGCATAATGGACGAATTGGTCAATGACAGGGTTGATAAAACACAGGCATATAAACTGCTTCACCGGTTTTTGCTGCCGCCGGAAAAAATTATCCAATCCGTCAATTCCTTGAGCAGCGGGGAAAAAGCCAAACTGCTCCTGGCGAAAATCATGGCGTCAGGCGCGAATTTCATCGTTTTGGACGAACCGACGAATCATCTGGATATCCCAACCCGCGAGGCACTCGAGGAGGCCATTGCATCGTATGCAGGCACGCTTTTGGTCGTATCCCACGACCGGTATTTCCTGGAACGGATCAATCTGACCCGTCTGTATTTGTTCAGTGACGGACGCGTAACTGCCGAATAGATATTCCCCGGTTGCAGAGATTCTTTCTTTGATATTCCCGTTGGCCCGATACCTGCAGACATAGCCGGCCCGAGTCCTTTGGCGACGCACTTGAACCTGCATTATCCGCATGGAATAATGGGAACGGATGCCCGAACCGGCTTGGTAGTATGTCTATGCCGGAGAGAGTGGATGTATGGATTTATTGCGAACGCTTAGGACGTACGTTTTCTTCTTCATCATATCCGGTTTCCTGTTGTTCCATCAGTCGGTATTTGCCGCGCTGACATCCTGGAACCAGAGCGATTGGTCGGGTGGAGCAGGTCAGACAAGCATGGGAGAGAGCACGAAGTACGCTTCGTCATCCGATGTGTCCGCCGGATCAACGATCACCATATCCTCGAATACCCAATGGTATGACACCTCCTGGAAATACCGCCAGTCCGTGGCGATCACCAATGCATCGGGTTCGACGCTTACCGATTACCAGATCCCGTTCTTCCTTGATACCGCAACGCTCATCGATGCGGGTAAGCTGAACAGCGACTGCAGCGATTTGCGGGTGACGAATGCCGGCGGTACAACAATGCCCTACTGGATCGCCACCTCACCAAGCGAAAACACCTGTGACCAGACCGATACGAAAATCTGGTTAAAAGTTCCCAGTATTCCCACATCGGGAACCACGATTTACGCGTATTACGGAAATGCTTCCGCTGTGGCACAGAGTAGCGGCACAAACGTATTTTCGGTATTTGCGGATTTCACAACGGGATCGTCCTTGCCGTCCGGGTGGGTAAAAACGGATGTCGGCACGGCAGGTACCGCGACGGTCGGAAGCGGTGTGTTGTCCGTCACGAACAATAACGGCGTGGATATTTGGGAAAATACCTATGGCGGAACCCATGCATACAATAATACGAAGGTGAGCGGTGCATTCATCGCGGAAACTCTCATTACATCGCAGACAAACTCGGATCCCTGGGCCAAAAGCGGCATCATGGCGATCAATTCCGTCGCCGCGGCAAACGACAACGGTCAGGCATTTATGGCAATCACGCCGGGAAACGGTGCGATTTTCCAGTACCAGAGCATGACGGGATATAATGCGGCAAATGTAAATCACCAGAATGGCAGCTACACCACGCCGACATTCCTCCGATTGACCAAAAGTTCCGCCGACGCAATATCCGGCTACTTCAGTATGGACGGAATCGACTGGACCCAGCAGGGTGTCACGACAAATCCGTCGGGGGTAAGTGCCGACCAATATGTGGCACTGTTTACGACACCCCATACTGCACTCCAGTCCAATACCGCGACATTTACGTTTTATTATGTCCGTTCCTATGTCGCGACCGAGCCGACTGCAGCTGATCCGGGGAGTGAGCAGGTTGCGTATGGGAAATCGGGCATTCTGACGTCTTCCATTTACGATACCGGGGGGAACGCACGGTTTCAGGAGCTTACCTATACCGCCCAAACACCTGCAAATACGGCGATCAGGGTGAAAGTCAGAACATCCCGCAGTGCGGATATGTCCGGTGCACCGGCGTTTTCCTCCTGCAGTCCGGTCGCGTCGGGAACGGATCTTTCGCTCACCTCCTGTACGCACGACGAGGACCGGTATGTCCAATACGAAGTGAATCTGGTCAGTACCGACGGAGTCGCCACGCCGACATTCGAGGATATCAGCATCGGGTACGACGTAACCCCGGCGACCACCAACACCGGATCCGATCCGAACGGAAGTCCGTCGGCATGCAACGGGGAAACGCCGGCAGGTACACCGGATTTATTCCAGATTGATGCCAATAGCGATTCCGCGACCATGTACTTCACGCCGGTCTCGAATGCATCCGCCTACGTGATCAGTTTCTCCACCACACCCAACGCCGAGGAACACGGTGCAACCGTGACCCTGGGAAAAGAAGGAGTACAGCAATACCGGGTGGCATTTCTAAATCCGTCGACGACGTATTTCTTCAGGGTACGCGCGCAAAACGGATGTCTGGCCGGGGGATGGTCCAATATCAGAAGCACCCGTACAACAGCAAAGGACGGACAGGATGATACACGGTCACAAGCCGTACTGGGATTCGAAACGGAAGAACCATTCACCACCGACCCCACGCCTACGGCGACACCTATACCAATTCCTACGGCGATGCCGACGACTGTACCACAACAGCAGACGATGGTTCCCGTAATATCTCCGACTGAAAAGAGTCAATCACTGTCCGGGGGACACAGCGTTGTTCGGAACGCATTAGGGGGCGTTTCGCAATCCATAGCATTCGGGTCTTCGGTTGCCCAGGGAGTGAATAGGACCGTGAGAAAGCAGATATCCGATCTGGTGTTTCTCTTTGGGAACGGCATGCAGCATATTTCCCATTCCGTGGGATACACGATTATCGCATTCGGGTACGGGTTCATTGATGAACCCACGAAAATCTACGATGTCCAAACGCGCGTTCTTTCCCCGACATCAGTGAAGATTTCCTGGAAAACAAACCAGCCGGCCAACGCAAAAATCAACTATGGTACGGACAAGACATACGGAAAAGACGTGCAGACGGAGAAGCGCGAAACGCACCACGAATTCGTACTGACAGATCTGACACCGAATACTACCTATTATTTCGAAGTGATGAATCACGCGAAAACCTACGTATACGATGCCAACAGGGAATTCAGGACGCCAATTGAATAATTCCGACAGGTTATTGTGATAGTATTAGCAGACAGGACAGTACATATGGATATTTCAGGATTACTCAAAAACATTCGGCAGGAAGAAGACCGCAATAACGCATTTCTCCATCTCACGGCAAATGAGAATCAGATGTCCGAAACCGCACGGTCGTTTCTCAATGCGAAAATCAGTGAGCGGTACTTCATGGGTCCGGGAGAAGCGGGGATTGTCGATTTCGGCCACTTTACGGCGTTGGGGTTCCCCTCCGCTGCTGCACTCATCGACGCAGGGAAAGAAGCCGCCAAATCCATGCTGGGTGCTAGCGACGTGAACCTCAGCGTATTATCTGGCGTGCATGCGATGATGTCCGCAATCCTGGCAACGACCGAACCGGGCGATGCGGTGATGACCGTGCCGCTGGAATGGGGCGGGCATTTCGCAACCAAAGGAATTCTGGAACGCGTTGGCCGCAGACACGTCTTCGCGGCATATGATTATCCGAATCTCCGGTTTGATGCGGAAACAATTGGCAAGATCGCCAAAAAAGAACACGTCCGTGCACTGTATCTGGATGTTTCCTACTACCTCAATCCGCATAACCTGAAAGAACTGCGGGAGGTACTCGGGGAAGACGTGCTCATCATTTACGATGCCAGTCACACCATGGGACTGATCATGGGACACACGTTTCAGGATCCGTTTGTGGAAGGCGCGGACGTCATCTGCGCCAATACCCACAAAACTCTCCCCGGTCCGCACAAGGGCATGATTGCATTCAAAGATCCGAGCCTTGCAAGGAAGGCAAACGCGATCATCGACGGGTGTCTCTATTCGACTCCGCACATGACGCATCTTATTGCCCTGTCCGTGACGCTCCTGGAAATGAAGGAGTTCGGATCCGCCTATGCCAGGCAGATCATTGAGAATTCCAACGCCATTGCCAAGGCCTTTGCCCAACTTGGGTACGATGTCCGGAAGGCAAATACCGGGCGGTATTCGGAAAACCACCAGGCACACGTGTTCATCGATACGAAAGGCGAATGGCTGACTCTGTACAGGGGGCTCATCCAAAACGGCATCTCCACAAACTTCGAAAATTCCGAACTGAGCGGCGGTCGGGCATTTATCCGTATCGGCACGGCGGAAGTGACGCGCAGGGGGATGAAGGAAGCGGATATGGTTGAGATTGCTTCACTCATGGACCG
>CAYTIP010000045.1:0-5668 GCA_964437805.1 uncultured Gammaproteobacteria bacterium
GTTGACGTCTGCTTTCATGAGGAATCCGATATGCGTGGCGTAGAAAGTCTTCGCTATCAATCCAAGCCACACGAGGTCAATGGCAAAGAAAACCGGAAGCGTGATTGCGTACAGTTTGAGAAACATATCTCCAGCTACTATACCATAGTGAGACACGTTACGAACGTTTCGCAAGTTTCTTCTGTTGAAAAACGGGATTTTTCAATAAGATCACCAACAATATTCCGATTATTCCACCCATCCCGCCGATCACAAGCTTAACAGCGGGTGAGGAAAATCCACTGCTCATCTCCACTTTAAGCGTAAGCGTCTGTTCCTTCTGCTCCATTGTGACATTCAGCGACTGTTCCCCGTTGTAATTATTGTACGCAAGGAGCACGCGATGGTCACCGGGTTCGACATCCGTAAACCGGGCGATACCGTCCTTATCCGTTTTTGCGGTCTGGATTTTTGAATGGAGTGTGACGGTTACCCCTTCCACTGGCTTGTTTCCTTTGTCCTTTACGAGAATGCTCAGGCTGACACCCTGCTGATTCACTTCCTCCGTTGCCCGGGTAATTCCTTCCTGTGTTCCGTCACAGGGAAGCTTCAGCTTCTGACCGCTGGAAAGCGTCGTGCTTTCCATGGCATTCAATTCACGGAGAGCGGTAAACCTGCTCCCGTCGCCAAGTTTACTTACCGCAATCGACCAGAGCGTATCCCCGGGCGCGACGGTGTATGAACAGACATCGGACGGTTCATGGGTGAGCGTTTGGGATATGATTTCCATCGTCCGTTTTGGCGTGAACTGCTCCCCAACCGCTTCCAGTGCCGTTGTCACGAATCCGGAATCTGGCCGCTTCGTACTGGCGGAAACAACCGCAGACCAGTCGCCGGGCATACAGCCTCTGGCTCCCCGGACTTTGAAAAAGTAGTTCATCCCGGATCCCAGATGACTGACGGTAAATTGCTGAACTCCGTTCTGATTCAATTGTATTTCCGCACCGTGTTCTTCAGCGGAGGGATTGGTCGAATAACTAATGAAGTACTTGCTGATTCCATCAACCGGAGCGATGAAGAGAATTGCCTGGGTATTCGTAGTTTCGATGCGGTCAATCTTGGGAATACCTGATGGTTTTTCCTCTGTGCACACAGGAGCCACGGCAGGATTTGGCGTTGGTGTCGCCGTGGGTGCAACCTGATTGGCAGGTGCCGACGTCGGGCTCGGCGTGGAAGTGGGTGTCGGGGTCGACTCTCCGGCAATCGAAAAGAAAGTCGACGGCGAGGATTGGTTGTTGTACTCGGTTGCGATCCATCCAGCGGACCGAGCGGCGGAGGAAATCCGCAGCTCATCCATAGTACCCGAAAAAAACCGGGAGCCATCCCGGTAATCGGACCCGATGACGAAATTCGCAGTGAGATAACTGACATCCCTGTCTGCCGTCACTGTTCCGTCGGCATTCCCGTCCAGGTAGTACGTCCCGCTGGTGGCATTCTTCACGAAACAGGCATAATGCCATGCATTGTCCGTGATACTCGTATTCCCTGCATTATCCGCTTCGGGGAACCCGTATTCAGTGCCGTTGTTATCCCAGAAACTCACTTTCCCGTCGGCCTGAATCTGGAAAATATATTCTCCTTCGTAGGAAGACAAGCTCCGGGCCTGGGAAACCAGAAATGTATTTGTAGCCGATGTCTTGACCCAGCCGCAGACGGTCATCTGGGATCCGGGGGAACTGGTGAAGGTCGCCTTCCGAACGTAATCCGATGTACCGTTGAACGTGATCGCGCCGTTTACTTTTCCGGATACGGTAAGCGCGCTGGTTTGCTGCTGGGCTGTACCGCTATTTGCATTGACGGTTGAATCCGTAATGGTCGTATTGGCGGCGTTATCGTCCATGTGCCAGATCCCCTCGTATGCGTCATTCCACACGTTCTGGCTTCCGTAAGTGGAATCTGCCGCGGGCTCGGTGGCATCGGTATTGCCGTAATACAGCGAAATCTCGGTATCCGTCGTGTGGGAAAGGGTCGGTATTTTCACCCAGGCAACCAGCGTACCCCCGGAGTAGGATTCGATTTCCCTGGGGAGCAGTGTCTTCCCGTCTGACGCCGTGAAGCGGACATCCGTTCCGCCCGCGTTGATACCGGACAGTCCCGATAGCGAAATAAGGACGGGAAAATTCGATTCGTCCTCGGTTCCGTTTCCGACCTTGGTGTGGTCGATGATGAGCCGCTTCCGGGTATCCCAATCGGAGGTTTGCAGTTCCGTTGCGGATGCCGTAGCAAAGGACGCCGGAGCGCTTTGATTGGTATATTCCGTTGCGATCCACCCGGCTGACCGGGCGACACTGGCAATCCTCACTTCATCGATCATGCCATCCCAATAATTCCCGTCTCCCCCTTGGCTCCCGATCGTTGCGATAGTTGTCGTTGAGCGCAGATTGCCCGAGACCGCTTTGTCGATGACGGCACTGTTGTTTACGTAGTATTTGGCCCGTGATCCGTCGTAGGTAAACACGATATGTTCCCACTGGCCGGTCGTTGCCGAGGTGACGGAATGTTCATCGGCGACATTAGTGCCGTCTGCGTTCCACGCAGCAAGATAGTATTTCCCGCCATTATCCCTCCCGAAATTCCATTGACCGTTTTTAGCGGAAACATGCTGCCACTTGTTATTGACGTCCGCATATACCCATGCGGAAATCGTGATGGAAGTGGGGTTCAGGCTGTCTGCGGAGGTGAAATTGATGGAGTTGGAGGATCCGTTGAAGCTTCCGCCGCCCCCGATGTATCCGGTTGCCGGCGTCCACGTCTGTGCCGAACTGTTATTGGCGTTTGCCGTCGCATCGTTGACGGTCGGGTTCGTCCCGGTTTCCTTGAGATGCCAGACGCCGGCATAGCTGTTCGTCCACACGTTCCGGCTTCCGTACGTAGCATCGGCTGCCGGTTCGGATGCACCGGCATTCCCGAAATACATGTAGATAACCGTGTCGGTATTGTAATCAAGCGTCGGGATCTTCACCCATGCCTTCAGCGCGCCGGAGGCATAGGAGATGATCTCCCGTGGCAATTCGGTCGCACCGTCCTGTGCCGTAAACCGGATATCCGCGCCGTTTGCCTGGATGTCCGAAAGGCCGGTAAGGGAAATGAGGACGGGGAAATTCGTGAGGTCCGCGGAATCCAGATCCGAAACTTTTGAGCTGTCGATGGTAATCTGCTTGCGGTAGGAATACCCGGTCAGCCAGGATTCTCCTGCTGCCCGAACCGGTTGGGGCTTCACCGGCCCCGGTCCGTTTCCTGTTAGCCATAGGCATACTAACATCACGGCGACCATGCCCGCTAACTTGGGCAAACGGCCAACCGCCGCCCTGACACAACGGATCCACTCCATATACTTATATAATCAAATCACTAGGCTGTTTTCAATCTGAAGAAACGCACTAAAAGGGGTCGGATGAAGGAGTTTGTCACATCCGGCTGTTCATGGAGGAAATGGAATAGGGGTATCCGTCAGAATCATCCAAGATACGAAATTACAAAATCCAGTCCTACTGCTTAGACTATAATGCTGATATGAATCCGTTATTCCGTCAAATCCGCGATGTTCTCAAAACATACCTCAAAACGCAGTTCGTCATCATGCTGACGGTTGCCCTTGCCGTCTGGATGATCCTGTCTGCAATCGGCGTCCGGTTCCCCCTGATCCTTGGCATCATAACCGGAGCGCTTGCCACCATCCCGATAGTGGGAATGATTTCCGCTGCGCTCATCGCCGCAACCGTGGCAACATTGGACAATCTCCGGTTCCTTCCCCAGGTTCCGGAAATCGTTGAGGGATGTTGTGTTTTTGGAATCTTCCTACTCCTCAATCTCCTCATCGACTATTTGGTCGGCCCCTACATCACCGGGAAACTGACGAACATCCATCCCATCGTCACTCTGGTATCCGTTCTGTTGGGATCTGCGCTGTTTGGCATCGTTGGTGCGATTCTTGCGGTACCCGCCCTATTGGTCATACTGACCATTCTGAACTACTCCGCCAAACGCTCCCATCCGTAACCGCTATGTCGCCCGGGTTCTTTTCCGGAGGATCGTGATACCGATTATCAGGAGTATTCCCACAACGAGCCCAATGCCGATCAGAGGAAACGTCTTCTGGTCTGTCATCCTGAATCCGGATGAATTCTTGCCCGATTGTCCGCTTGACGCTTGCGGATTCCCAACCATCCGCGAAGCATCAACCGTCGTTTTGTCGGACAGCCCGGCTTTTGTCGCGCTGACTGCTTCTCCGGCCGAAACGGTTACTTCCTTGCCGGTAGTTTTTGACTGGAACGCCACGACCCCTTCCGTCACTTCTATGGTGGATTTCTCTCCGGTTTCGGTGAGGATAAATCGGGTGCCTTTTATTCCTGCGACCGCCTGACTCATGTGCACCTTCATCGTGCCGTCCTTCACCATCTGTTTTACGTTTACCCAAATATTACCGACTAACAGACTAAGTTTGGATTCCTTCTGCGGGGGTGTGTCGATAACGATTTCGCTTTCCGGCTTCATCTCAAACGTCGTCATATCCGAAAACGAGATGACCGCCTTGCTGTCTTCCCCGGTCTTGATATGGCAATCCACCAGTATAATCCTGCCCATTTTCAGGACATCCCATGCATCCAGATCCGGAGGACACGCGATTTCCACCTGTCCGCTCAGATCACTGACGCGCGCGCCGCTGTCTCGGGTTTCGGCGGGCTCAACCCACGCATCGAATATCGACGGGTCGGTCACGGTGAAGTTCATGGAGAGAGCTGATGACGTGAATGAAAACACTTTCCCGTCGGCAAGCGGAAGTCGGATTTCCCCGCCGCTTGTATTGAATACCGCCGTTCCGTCCGGTCCGCCGGTGAACGTTCCCGTCACGTCGATACCGTGGCAGGTGACGCTATTGGCGCCTGATTCTCCCCCGGCATCACAGACAGTCACGAGCCGCGCGGCTCCTCCGGTATTGACGAAGGTCAATGTCCCGGAACCCCGCAATTCGGGAAAACTCCCGACTGCTTCACCGCTTTTTGACTCCGGTTGCGTTCCCGGGGGGAGGACGCGGGCGGCGTACACCGGAGATATGCACATGCCACAGAATACGACGCCGACCAACACCTGCAACAGGATGTGGAAGCGGGATGCATACGTGTATGCATGATCACGGATCCATGGATGGGAAAAACGGGAATGGAAAAAGAATTGGAGATGACCGGTCAAAGAAGCATCAAAACCTTGAATCACAGCGGATACATTCTGGATATGCTTTATAATACCCCTGTATTATTTGCTGTTTCCTTTTGGCAGACTCTCGCACGCTTCCCCATCCTTATTGCCGTCCAGACGGTTGACGTCGTTGCCCACGCCTCCCACCTTCAGGAAAAACGCCTGGGCCTCGGGCTGTGTCGCGAAATCGTCGCAGTTATACTCGTCTGCCTTCTTGCCTTTGGTACTGTCGGTCGTGATATTCCCCAGTTTATCAAAGAGGATGTTGCCCGACGCATCCCGGGATACTTTGGATTCCTGGAACGATTTGGTCTCCCAGAGTTTCCCCAGATCCCAGTCGTTCTGGGTGACTTCCAGACCGAAAGCCGCAAGCAGCGCAATGAACACAACGATGAGCGCGATCCGTAGTTTCTCGAAGAAGACGAAGAGAATG
>CAYTIP010000046.1:0-5584 GCA_964437805.1 uncultured Gammaproteobacteria bacterium
AGGATATATTGGTAAAGTTCCTGGTATTTTTTCAGTATTTCCGGGTGCTTTTGGAACAGATAAATAGTGACACTCAACAGATCGTCGAAATCCAGCGCCGTATTGTTCCGCAGGCGTTTTTGGTATTCCCGATAGACGCTGGCGACGGCTTCCTGGAAATACCCCCGTGCATACTGGGGATATTCCAGTTCGGAAATCATCTCATTCTTTGCTTCCGATATCGTATGGAGGATAGCGTTGGGACTGAAGTTTTTCTGACTGATATCCTTTTCCTTCATGATTTCCTTCACAAGATCCAACTGGTCCTGCTGGTCGTAGATGAGGAAATCGGACGGGATACCCAGTATTTGGATTTCCCGTCGCAACAATTTCGCACAGAAAGAATGGAATGTACCCGCAAACGGAAGCCGCGTGTCCGGTTTGGTTCCGGGATTCGCGTTGAGAAGTGTCGCAATCCGCTTCTTCATTTCGTCCGCCGCCTTGTTGGTGAAGGTCACCATCAGGATCCGGTGGGGTTCGATGTGTTTGTGGCGTATTAGATATGCGACCTTGTACGTAAGCACTCGCGTTTTCCCGCTACCGGCCCCTGCCAGAATGAGAATTGGACCGTCGGTATGCTCAACTACACGTCTCTGATCCTCGTTTAATTCATTGAGGAGCGCATCGTTCATAGAGTATAATCTTACCATATGAAACCACTTTATCTGGTCGCCAATTGGAAGAGCAATAAAACCGTGTCCGAATCGATTGCGTGGGTACAAGCATTGGGAGCGATGATGGGGAAATCCGCACTGCCTACGGACTGTGCGGTGGTCGTGTGTCCGCCGTATACCGCCCTTGTCGCGGTGAATGAGGAGATCACACGGCTCATGCTTCCCGTCGGTGTCGGTGCGCAGGACGTTTCCCGGTTTCCCCACGGTGCATATACAGGGGAGATAAACAGCACCATGTTGAGGGGAATCGCCCGGTATGTCATCATCGGGCACTCCGAGCGGCGGAAGCATTTTTCGGAAGACGATACGGTGCTGGCCGAAAAAGTAAGCCGGGCAAAAACCGACGGTTTGAACGTCATCTATTGCGTGGAAAACGAGAACGCGTCAGTTCCCAGTCAGGTTGACCTCGTAGCATACGAACCGGTTTCCGCCATTGGCACCGGAAATGCGTTGGATGCCGATGCGGCAGACGCTATCTGCGGGATGCTTTCACAAAAGAACGGTAACGTGCCGGTACTCTACGGAGGGAGCGTTACGGAAGAGAACTGTTTTGAGTATCTGGGGAAGCCGAATATCCACGGCGCCCTGATTGGCGGTGCTGGCTTGGACGCCAACCGCTTTTTTCAACTGATCCGCACATTCGGTTCCTTATGACGAAAGCCATCTTTCGACAACCGCTTCTGATCCCCGCGATCGGAAGTCTGATACTGATTTCCATTCTGGCCGCGGTTTTTTTGCGTCTGGGCAGTTCGGTGCGGCAACAACTGGGATTAAGCCCGACTTCCGTTGTCCAGCTCATAACCGACGGGGAATCCATGATTGCCAGTACAAACGGCAGGGTAAATATTCTCCTCCTGGGTGTTGGCGGCGGAAATCATGAAGGTGCGGATCTCACCGATACGATTATGCTCGTTTCGCTTCATCTGAAAAACAGAACCCTCGGTCTTGTTTCCATCCCCCGGGATATCTGGTCGGAAGCCCTCCAGGATAAGATCAATAGTGCATACCATTATGCGGAAGCGAAAGAAAAGGGAAGCGGCCTGGCATTCAGTTCCCGTGCGGTTGAGGAGATAACAGGATTGCCGGTCCATTATGCGATGGTGGTTGATTTTTCGCAGTTCGAATCACTCATCAATTACATCGGCGGCATTGACGTGTTCGTCCCCGCATCCTTTACCGATACGCAGTATCCGATAGCAGGGAAGGAGAATGATCCGTGTGATGGTGATCCGGTGTTTGCCTGCCGGTATGAAACGGTCACATTCCAACAGGGAGTCCAGCATATGGATGGCAAGCGGGCATTGGCCTATGTTCGCAGCAGGCATGCAGAAGGGAATGAGGGGACGGATTTTTCCCGGGGCAAACGCCAGCAGGACGTCATCGTTGCGATCAAGACGAAAATCCTCACCTTGCAGCCCTGGTATCATCCGGATATGTCCCTGAAGCTGATCCAGTCGTTTGACGACGCCGTCACCACCAATCTGACAACGGGACAGCTGTTGGCGCTGGGAAAATTGAGCTCTTCTGTTGATCCCGCGCAAATCCGCAAAGTTTCCATGGTGCAGTACCTGAAGGAAATTCCGTTTGAGCGATATGAACGGTATGCTTTGGAACCAGCCGAAGACCAGGTTGCCATGAAGGCGCATTTACTCAGGGCGCTTGATTAGAGTAGGAAGAACGCACCGCCTGCTACCAATCCCACGGCGAAGACAATCAGGAGTATTGTTGGAACCGATCCACCGGGTTCCGGCATGGGTTCCAGCGTAATCGTATCTTCGATTGTGGGCGTCGGTGTCATCGTTGCCGTTTCCGTTGCGGATACGGTTGTGGTTGCCGAGGGTGTCGCATCGCCCAGCACTTGGGAACCGGCCTTGAGTACGGTAAATACACTCGTGAGAACCACGGTTTTTCCGTTTCTGTCCACCGTCGTAATCGTCGTATTCTGTTTTCCGAAACTCAGCGGTCGTGGCGGTGTATACTGCCAGACGCCGTTTGCCTTGACGGATGTTTTCCCGGTTTGGGGATGTGCCATGCCGACGGATATCGAGAGCGTCTTGCCGGGGATTCCGGTTCCCTGGATAAGCGGCCGCGTTGATGTGATCGAGCTGTTGTTTGTCGGGCTGGAAATGGATACGCCGCCCACCGAAATCTGGCCGGTTTTTCCCGTCGTCGTCCCCAGAACGGATCCCTGATTCCGCTGTGCCAGAAGCGAGCGGGCATTGGGCGTTTTCGTCGAATTGGAAGCGACGGAAGAAGATGCTTTGCCTTTTGACTGGTTGCGGAAATCATAGGATCCGCCGACCGTCATATCCGGTACAGGAGAATCGTTGTTGATGGTGGTTATGGCGTCGGTTTTCTGGGATCCGTAATAGACGGTGATGGATTCTACTGCCGCTTCGGAATACGGCAAATACCGGGATAAATCCTTGGTTCGGATGAAATTCAGGGGGATAATCCAGGAACCCGACGGAGTAATGAGTGTGGATACGGATTGGCTATTCTCAAGGGACAGAACGACGATCCCGCCGCTTGCGGGTTTCCCGTCACTTGTCTTCACTGTCCCGTAGGAGGGTTCAAATCCCGAAACGGTCGTATCGTTAATCCCCGGACCGGTCGTTACGGTAAACGGCTTATCCTTGGGGGTTACCGGTTTCCCGTTGGCCATAATGGCTATCGTATAGGTTGTATTCGGAGTAAGGTTTTTGACCAGGACACTATGGGTAGCATATGGAGTCAGTTTTCCGGCCAGATCCCGTTCGTCATAGGCAGTGACGGTCGTTTTGTTGGGAGCCGTGAGTGTCACCATACCGGTGACCGTCGCGGATGTTTCCCAGATGATTTTGCATGACGTGTCCGTGATATTGGTCACCATGAGATTGACCGGTGCCTGTGAAGCCGACGCCGACGGTTTGCCGGAAGTTGCCTTCTGAATGACGATGCTGATGATCCCGATCGAAAAAAACAGGATAAAGAGCGCAAGAAGTGTGGGGATTTTCTTCGGAAGCATAATCACAGTATACGTATATTAATAACGTTTTCTACTATTTAATACGTTTAGGGTATCAGTGTCAATGGTAGCCGACAGTGATGCGGAAAGCTGTTGCACCGTCGATGTGACGGTTGAGGTTTTGGTGGTTTTCACCAGTTCGAACGTGATCCACAGGAACACGGTGACGAAGGTGAATAATGATATATAAAACAGATCCCGGTCGTTACTTTGTTTCATAGTAGCTTAAGAGATTGATGGTTACCGTTATGGATCCCAGTACCGCGGAGTTTGTCGCCTGCACCCCGGAAACCTTCACAGGGACAAAATTCATGGTTTGGATTGTTGCGACTCGGCGCATATCGACAAGCTGGCGGAGGAACGCGACGACGGAAGGGTATTTCCCCTCGATGGTGAAGGTAATAGGAAAACCGATATACGGCTGTGTCGATTTGGTTTTTGGGTTGGTCGTCGCACTGGGTGTGGCCAGCGGCAGATTGGTCATCTGCAGGGACGATAGCAGGAGATTGTTGGAGCGGGCGACAGAATTGATTTGTGTCACCAGGTCCAGGGCTTCCGGCGACGGTGGAAGAGCCTCTGTGAGGAGGGGGAAGAGGGATTCATTGTTTTCGTACGCTGCATTTGCCTCGATGAGTGCGTAGATTTTCTGATCCATTTTTTTGTCCACATCGGTTTTATCCCGGATTTCCCGGCGCAGATAGAGGATAGTTTGGATAGTCGGTCTGATGGCATACCAGCCGAACACCGAGAGCACCAGGAAGAAGAAAATGACAGTCGAATAATTCTTCGTTTTCTGGCTCGTGATAAACGGCGTGATGGATTTGGAGTATTTCTTGTATTGGTTGGAGAATGGGATGTTGGGCTTTTGTTCCATACAGGTATTACTTCGCTCCCGGCCTGGCGGGTGATATCCGGGCCGACAGGACGAATTCGATCCCTTCGGGCTGTTTACCGACTTTTCCGATTTCCACGGCGGTTAAATTACGGGAAGCCGAGAAATTTGCCAGCACCGAGGAGAATGTTTCGGAGTTGTCCGTTGTGATGTTTGCGGTGAGTTTATCTTTTTCTATC
Organism: uncultured Gammaproteobacteria bacterium; assembly: GCA_964437805.1. Lineage (GTDB taxonomy): Bacteria > Patescibacteriota > Microgenomatia > UBA10105 > UBA927 > UBA10108. Next base: position 4,792 of record CAYTIP010000046.1, read on the forward strand.
GTGAGCGTCTCCAGATAGGATCCCGCAGGCATGAGCGTTTGGACAAGAACGAGCGTATCCACAGGTGCCGATTGGCCCTGCATCAGGGATTTTACGGTGCCGATTTTTGTCTGGACCGCGCGGATGTCCTGTTCCAGATCCATGTTCACTTCCAGGATTTCCTGCTTTTGGGAGATATTCTCCTTGAGGTCGGACAGTTTACGGTCCAAACTGAAGCGCGAAGCGAACGCCAACAGTACGATCAGCTCTGTCGTGATCATGATATATCTTCCGTATGTGGTGATCCATACGATAATGCGGTTCCAGGGTGAGTTTGCCGAATTTCCCTGATCGAGAAGATTGATGGAAATGGCATTGGCAGGCATATAGAACCAGTATAGGTAATACGGTTCCCGCTTACAAGGGATTTGAAGGAAACCCGTGCCCCGCAATAACAATCGGGGGGTTATTTTTTCAGGAGAAGTTTGGAAAGGCGGGATTTGAGCCGGCTGGCCTTGTTCTTATGGATAATCCGGGTCTTCACGGCCTTATCCAGTACCTGGAACGATTGGGACAATCCCTTCTCGCTTGGCTTTTTCCGGAATGATTTGATGGCACTACGGAGCGCTTCGCGTTTTTTTGCGGTGTACGCGGTGCGTTCCTTGTCATGACGGAGCTTTTTCTCTGCTTGTTTTGTGACTGGCATAAACGGAAGTATAGCCGATTGGACCCTTTAAGGTCAAGGACGGACTGGGTATAATGGGGTACAATGAAGCGTTTGGTATCATTGTTTGAACGCAAACAAACCTCCGTC
>CAYTIP010000047.1:0-5582 GCA_964437805.1 uncultured Gammaproteobacteria bacterium
GTTTCGGACTGGAACAATTACTGATCGAAGGGTCAATTCAAAAGCGGTTTCGGTCGATGGTTATCTACTGCGGTCTGGCTCTTGCCATACTAATCGGAGGACTCATCGTCAACCGGTACGCATTTTTCGGGGCGACCATAACGAATCTGAAATTTTCCTTCCTTATCACCGGTGCGTTCCTAGGGATGACCGTATTCATGCGTCTTATGGAGAAACGGATACCCAGGGCGATGCTGCTGCTTGGCATCGGCGTATGCGCACTCACGTATTTTGACCTCTTCCGGATGGGATACCGGTTCCTGACCTATTCCAACACGAAATTCCTTTACCCGGAGATTCCCGTGGTTTCGTTCGTCAAATCGCAGACGGACTCCACACTGGAACGGGTATACGGGCTCACCGGATCCGAAGTGCCCAGCGTACTGAAAGTGTATACGGTAGAAACCTATAACCCGTTGTATCCCATGCGGCAGGGGATACTGCTTAAGGCACTCGAAGGGAAAACCGAAAAGGATCTGCCGTCCAACGTATTCTTGTTTTCGCCATCCAAAGATCTTAAGTATGTCCTGGACGTGATGGGAGTGGCGTATATTGCCGTGCAGAACGACCAGGATCCTTCGATCGGGTATTTCCTGACGCCCGATTTCCAGAAGGATATGACAAAGGTCTATAGCGACGAACGTCATGATGTCTACCGGAACAAAGCAGCTCACCCCAGATTTGGTGTCTTCTATTCGGTCAGACAGGGTATGACAGAGGAGGCAATTCTTGCCGACCTCCGCGGCAAATCATCCGACCTCTCAAAAACCGTATTGTTGGAAGAATCAGTTCCAGAGGCTTTCACGGAAGGGTCGGGATCCGCAACACTGGTAGCATCGGACCTGAACAGTCAGACATTCTCCGTCAAAAGCAGCAGACCGGGGCTATTCTATGTTTCGGATACGTATTTCCCCGGGTGGGAGGCGCGTGTGAACGGAGCCGTGTCACACCTGTACCGCGCAAACTACAATTTCCGCGCGGTCCTGGTTCCTGAAGGGGAAAGCACCGTGGAATTTCACTACCGACCCGGTTCTTTTGCCTGGGGGAGAAACATAAGCCTGGGATCCCTGTTAGCGCTTCTTCTTCTTTGGGGAGGCCACCGCATTGCTTCGAAACAGGGAGTACAGGCTAAGGACCACAAGCCCCGAAAGTCCAAGAACAAGTAACGCAATTCCCCGCTTGAAGGAGACCGGTTCATACCGGAACAGCACTGTATGCGTTCCCTGTGGGATAGGGACGGCGCGGAACGCATAATTGGCTTTGTATACGCGGGTCGGGTTTCCGTCCACATACGCATTCCATCCAAAGTCGAACGTATCCGATACGTACAGGAGTTGCGGTCCCTGTGCGGTCGTTTTGAATGCCAGGGCATTGGGCGCATAGGAGATGAGCTCCACCCGGGATTGTTCGGAGGGAGCAACTGCCGGAATCGTTCTTGCGTCCGTTGCTTCCACGAGAACGGTTGATGCGGGATCGAACTGGGGCGAGAAGAATTTGGATTCGAATTCCCGGTCCGATCCATAGGTGTCTACCGATTGGGCGAGGAAAAACCGGGGCGCGGATTTGAGATTTTCGTATACGGTCCAGTCTTCCTTGTGCCATACCGGTTTGAACCGGTCGGTTGGAAATGTCGATCCGTCCTTGGGATTTTCTGTGCGGTCCACGATGTACTTCACCCCAAGCGCATCCATCACGCGGAGGCGGAACGGATTATCCGGCAGATCCCGGATGCCGTATCCGGGGGCGATCTGTGCGTCCGATCTGGTAGTGCGCGTGAAGGTTTGGGCGATATTTCCATCCCTGCTGCTTTGGATGAATGCGTTGTACCACTTGAGATTCAAAGGATCCGTGCCGTCGGTCGAAAACAGACGGTATTGGGTTGTGAAGTTTGCTTCGATCTGGGCAGTGCCATATCCCCATATCCGGTCAAGTCCGCTGACGGATTGGAAATACGTGATGAGTGGGTTATCCGGGAATACGAATGGTTTGGGAACGAACGGGTTGAATTTGGTGAAGCCATAGAATAGCTCTGCGCAAGCAAGGAGGAGGATGCCGGACAGTGCCAGGGGAATCCTTCGGGATACGAAGATCGCCACGGCGGAAACTCCGGTTAGTGCGGTCGCCATGAGCATTGCTTTTTGCATAATCCGATAGGACCCTTCGGTATAGGTGATACCGATGGTTTGGGGGTGAATGAGTGCGATGAACCAGAGGAGGCCCATGATGATGCCCATAAGGAGGAATGGTTTGGCGGGAACGGATTTTTCCTTCCGCAACCGGTCGAATCCGAATCCTGCCAGGATCGAAAGCGAAAGACAGAAGAGGAAGAGGACGCGGGTTGGCGATCCGGTTGAAAGGAGGGGGATGGGGTACCGGTAGAGCAAGGCGGCTAATGGTGTGTTGACGGTATACAGAAGGATAAAAACTGCGGACACGAAGAAAAAGGTTGCATGCCAGTTTTTGCGGATCCGGTCGAGACTGAACAGGGAGAGGAAAAATCCGACGCTACCGATCGAGATTGCTTTTCCCACGTAGGTGTTGGAAAGGAAATTCGTTTTCGTTGCCGGATTGCCGAAGAATTCCTGGACCGGGACGAGCACCAGATGGATGGGCGCAAAGAGCATGCTCTCCAGGATTTGCCGGTAGTTGTGGGGAACACGTGCCGATTGGGAAAAGAGTTCGATGGTCGGCAACAACTGGGGACCGGCAATCAGGAATGATATCGCAGTGTGCGTGGAGAACGGGTAGATGATGAGGAGAATTTTTTCCTTGAGTGTTCGATCGTTGAGTAGCATCACGCGTGTCAGTGTGTAAATCAGGAAGAACAGGAATCCGTTGATGAAGTCCTGCGGATGGCCGCCGGTGATGGAGGAAAACAGTGCAAACACGAAAGCCAATTGCTGTGTAAGCAGAAGTTTCCGTTGCCGGATCCCTTTTTCCACGAAGTACAGAAGAAGCGGCAGCCAGAGAATGGTGTGTCCTACGGTCGTGAATTCCATCCAGACATTGGAGAACGCGGAAAAGTTGAATGCGACTGCTGCGATAAGTGCCGCAACCGGAGACAGTCCGATGACGGTGGCAAACAGATACATGAACCACATGCCCAACGCGGGCTGGAGGATTACGAGCGTCGTCCAGGCAAGCCATTGCGGAAGAACGGCGTACAGAATTCCCAATGGGTAGAATACCTGCGACTGGTAATTGGCAAGAAGCGGGCTCCCCGAGAAGCTGTAGGGATTCCAAAGGGGGACAGATCGGTCCTTCAGCTGGCGGATAACCTCGGTTTTCCATGGGTACAGTTCCCTCACCACATCAAAATACTGATCCTTGGACGGGACCGCACCGGCAACATACCCGGAATAGGAGGTATGGCGCCACGGGGCATAGGAGGCCAACAGGAGATCCCCCGGAAACGGGAGTTTGCCAAAGAAGAACGTCTTGTAGAAAAACACCAGTACGATGCCGAAAATCAGTCCGTATGGAAGGTATTTCTTCATACCGGCGAAATCAGTTCAAATACGATATCATCACCGAACCGTTGGATCTCTCTTAGCTCCGGCCGTCCCCGGATTGCTTCGGAAACGGTTTCCCAGGATGACGGATCGTACTGCCATGCATGCACAATTATATACCTCACGCCAAGCTTTAACAGACGATCAAGACTTTCGGGAGCAGGGAAGCGGGCCGTGAGCGCGGCAGTGTCGTGGTAGACCTGCGGAAAGTAGCTGCTGTAGCCATTGACCATGCGTTTCCCGTGGAAGGAGGAGAAATAGATGCGGTACGTTTCCAGCGCATATCCGTGACTCTCCCGAAGGGATGCATAGTCCAGCATCAACTGGTCTTCCATGGAGCCCGCGTACCGCCATTCCCGGAGGGGAAGTTCTGCGATGATAGCCGTATCGGGTATGGTTTCCAGCCATCGGTATACCCGGGGTATACCGTTTCCGGTCGGAATCGTGACGGATGGTGTGTGCCATTGGCCGATTTCCAGAAGGAACAGCAGGATGGACGCAAGAACAGCGATCCGGAACCGCTTGTGTTTCGTGAGATATGTGAACCCATATGCCGCGAGCATCGATAAGGCAAGGATGACAATGATGCTCAAACGTGCGGGAACCCGGACGATCTGAAGCGGCGGGAAAAGGAAATATAGGTAATAATACGGTAGGTAGATGGTTATCGGACTTCCGTTGAAAAGGAACTCCCGCTGTGTCCCCAGCGAAAGGATAAATGCAGCAAGTCCGATGAATGCGAATATCACTGCATACTCCGCTTTCGTTTTTTTCCGGGTGATCAATCCGATTGACGCCAATACGAGAAGTGTCAACGTCGGGTAGAGCACATGCTCGTCGTTTCGCGCAGGGAAGCCAAGAGTCGCCATGAAGCTGCTCGGTAGAACGGTCACGTAATCGATGAGATGCGCCTGCAGATACTGGATGTCCTCAACCCGTCTGGTGATTTCCGGATATTCGGCCTTCAGCCGGATGTACGGAAAGAGGGACAGACCGATGATCAAAAGAAACGGAATGCCCCACACGAAAAGCGGTTTCAACCGGAGGAGGAATGCACGTCCCGCCCGATCCTTTACGGCTTGAACAAATTTCCACAGCGTAATGGCGAACACGGGAAGAGTGGCAAACACGCCGAAATAGACGGTCGAGTTGAGGGAAACCGCATACCAGAAAAACGTAAGCAGGAGGTCCGGTGTTTTTCCGTGTTTGAGAAAGCGGATGAGGAACAGCAGTATCAGAGGGAGCCATTGACTGGAGAGAGCCGGGATGTGTCCCAGCTGTGAAAGGCGTGGATAGGAGAACGCGAAAAAGAGGCCAGCGGCCGCTGACGCAATCCGGTTTCGGGTGAGGGAATGGGCAAGAAGGTACATGGCAACGCAGGCAATCGGAAAGGTGAGGAGTATAGCGATATTTTCGGCCAGAACCGGATTCCCGGTGAGAAGTATGACCGGCAGGACGAACGGCATCTGTCCCATCAGCGTGTCCGAGTAGGCAAGTGTGTTTGTTTGCGGGTAGAAGATATTCGTGTCCAGCAGATGGCGGCCGGATGCCATAATGGCCCTGGTATTGTGTGAAAAGTTCCACGCATAAAACAGCGGATCGATGACATTGGGAAGGTCAGTGGCAACCCTCGCGGAATAGGGGAGAAACAGGAGGATCGAAAAGGCCAGCGATAGAAAAAACAGAATACCCGATAATTTCATAGCCGGACGGTTTGCGTGCGACAGTACATCGCGCGGAATTCCCGTAGGATTGCTATAATCATACTATAATGCCTTGTTTGCCTGCCATACCGGTATGAAAAGATGGCACAAAGTAGGATTCATTGCGGTCCTTGTTCTCTCTGTGTTCCTCCGGTTTTACCGGTTGGGTGATATCCCGGAAGGCTTCCATTCCGATGAAGCAGCATTCGGGTACAACGCCTATTCGATTCTCAAAACAGGGAGGGACGAATACGGAACTTTGTTGCCACTCACGCTACGGTCCTTCGGGGACTATAAAGCGGCTTTATACTCGTACATCACAATCCCG
>CAYTIP010000048.1:0-5530 GCA_964437805.1 uncultured Gammaproteobacteria bacterium
GAGCCGTTGGTCAACCGTGTTTCCCGAACGTCTGTTCCCGAAAATGGTCAAGGAAGCATCGGGAGGCGATGTCCGGATCGAATACTACCGCCAGGGTATTGCCGCGATACGGGAACGTCCGATTATTGGCAGCGGTGCCGGAACCTTCTATCTGCAGTCGAAACGGCTGCAGAATCGTGTCAATACGTATTCCCGATATGCGCATAATGCTCTTTTGGAAACCGTTTCCGATCGGGGAGCAGTCGGCGGCATCCTTATCGGATTGTTTATCCTATGGTGGATAATCAGGTTTGTTCGATCGTGGAAGCATAAACCTCAGCACCGGTCATATCTTGGACTCTTGGCTTCTATGATAGCAGTTCAATCTCTCAACGCCATGGTGGATTTCCCGCTCAGTTATCTCGTGGTACTGCTCTTATACTGTGCGATTGCGGGTGCATTATTGGCCGTCGACGAAACGGAATCTCCCGACACTGTACGATTCCCGCCGGCAATTGTCGTTGTTTCGGTTCTTGTCGTCGCATTGTTTTATGCAGGGACACTGTTGTGCGGTGCCGGTCTGTTTACCGGTAAATTTTCCCTCCCATCCCCATGTTATCTATCCGAACCGATGGCAGCCTACGCTATCGGACGTGCAAAAAAACCGCTTAGCGAGGAAGATGCATACGCGGTCTATCTCCTCCACCGTCGCAATCCGGATATGCTGGAAATTCTGGCGGAGGCGACCGACCCAACGCTTGGGCAGACGTACCGGATGAACGCCATCCGGTTGGATCCGAAGAATATCGGTTTGTACCTTCCACTCATGCACGACGGACCAGACGGCACACGTCTGGATAACCGGAATATGCTCCGGCTGCTGGGTGAGGGATTCTTATCCTCAGATCAGGCGTCACGGGCGTCGAGGATTATCGATTCGATTCCATCGGATGTCCCGTTCGAATCCGTCGCATTTGCTATCACGCCCGGAACGGATGTCGGATATTACCTCTCAAAACAGTATTATCTGCTCGGGATGGCAGTAGTAGAGGAAAATCCGGAATGGACCAGAGGTCTGTGGGAGTTGTCGGCAGAACTCTATCCTCCGCTTAGCTACTACCGTGCCGAACTGGCATCCCTGTACGCTACTTCGCTGTCCAATGAAGTGGGTGCATTTGAACAGCTCCGCCTGTGCATGCAGAACCCCACAGCACGGGATCATTGTCTGTCCATCCTGACGGATATGAAGAAAAACGGCGTTTCAGTGCTTCCAGAGCCCGGGCAATACCGCGACGCGATCCGGGATGCGCACTGATCCCTATCGGTTTACTCTCCATCGCCTGTTTGTTTTGGTTACCCGCCATCGGAGAAAGAGGAACATGAAATACCATGTGTCCAGCGTATAGCGTCTCCAGAGACGCTGAGGCTCCTGAAGGAGACGATAAAGCCACTCCATTCCCGATTGTCGCATGAAAACGGGAGCGCGTGATTTAAGACCGGTAATGTAGTAGAACACGCCGCCGATCCCCATGTATACCGCGTTTGGCAACCGGTTCCAATTGCGCTCGATGAACAATTCCTGTCTGGGTGCACCCATGCCGACCAGCACCAGATCCGGTTTGGCCGTGGTAATTTTCCTGCACACGGCCGTTTCCGCCTCCCGGTCGAAGAATCCCGAATGGTATCCCGCGATACGGATTGCCGGATATTGTTTACGGATCTCCGTTGCGGTTTTTTCCGCAACTCCTTCTTCACATCCCAGAAGGAAGATTGATTTCCGTTCCCGGTTTGCACGTTTGAGGAGGCTTGGCATGAAATCCCCGACATTGGACCGTTCCGGAAGCGGAGTATCGGAAAACCGGGAAGCGATGACCGGTCCCCAACCGTCAGGATGGATGATCAGGCATTTTTCCATCGCATCCGCGTATTCTTTGTTCCGTATGTATTCCGTCGCTCCTTGCGTATTCATGTAGCACACCCTGCATTTGATGTTGTTCCGGGATGCATCCATGATCCGGTGAATGAGTTGGGGGGCGGTAATCCGGTCAAACGGTATGCGGTCCAGAATGCGGATGCGTTTCATGAATATCTGCCGATGAGTGCTTTAATCTGTGTTTGAAACCGTTGTACCGAGAACCGTCTTGCATGATTGTAGCAGGTACGTGCGGAGAATTTCATCGTTTTGAATTCGAGAATCGCATCACTGAATGCACCCGGTTCACACGTTTCAACCAATAGCCCTGTTTTTCCGGAGATGACTGTTTCCCGGGTACCGCCGCTTCGAAGCGCGATGACGGGCGTTCCCTGGCCCATGGCTTCAACGGGAGTGATGCCGAAATCTTCGTCCCGGCCAGCAAACAGGAGTGCCGTCGCAGCACCCAAAAGAGCTGCTTTCTGGTTTTCCGGGAGAAATCCCGTGAATCTGATTGTCGGTCCCGCAATCCGTTTCAGAGAGGGTAATTCCCCTCCCTCTCCCGCGACGACCAGCGGAACGTGAAGCTTGTTGCATGCCCGAATGAGACAATCCGTTCCCTTCATCCGGCTCAACCTTCCCAGCGAAACGTAATACGGCTGTTTCTTCCGGCGTTCGAGTTTTGTCGGAACCGGCACGGGAGGATAGATAACGATAGCATCCCTCCGGTAGTATTTCGCTATCCGCCGTTGCACCTCGTGGGAGTTGGCAATCATAACGTCCGGACGCTGACCTGCGGCGAAATCCAGCAATCGTGTGTACCCGAGGGCAGAATGGACCAGCAGTGAACCCGATGATCGGACGCGTGATTCGCTTTCCTGTGCCCAGAGGTATTTCGGCGGAGTATGGCAATAGCAAAGATGCAGCGTATCCGGACCGGTAATGACGGCCTTGGACGAATATGCATGGGAAGAACTGATGACGATGTCGTATCCGCGCAAATCGAGTGATTCCCAGTACGGATATAGGATCGGTTTGATGAAGTTGCGGTCCCTGAATATGCTGAGCGGATGATACGGGTTGATTGCCTTTACCACCCGATGGGCGAACACCTTGAATGCCGGATTGGCAGGATCGATCCAGGATGTGTAGATATGGGCGTCGGGAAATGTTGCAGCGAGAACTCCCGCTACATATTCGCTTCCTCCGAAGGAAGTGAATATATCATGCACGATCGCGATGGCGGGTTTTCCTGAATTTTTCATACGCTGACAATACCATACGGGGAAGCGCTTGTTCAAACACTGGCCGTGCGAATTTCCCTGATGCCTTCCTGCAGATATGCGGACTGATGGGGTGCCGGCGGATGCGTTTAAGTGTCTGTTCGAGGGATCCGTCGGTGTCGGGATGGAAATGGTATCCGGTCTTACCCTCCGTTATGGTGTCCGCGAGTCCTCCCGAGTCGGGACTGATGACAGGGATACCGGCACTGAGCGCTTCGATGGGAGCCAAGGGAAATGCATCTTCGGTCATGGCATGTACGAAGGCAATTGCCCTGGAGAAAAGGAGACGTTTCCGGTTGCGGTCGGCGTATCCCGTAAATCTGATAGTCGGACCGGCGATTTGTTTGAGGTACGTTTCGTCATTACCGGTGCCTGCAACCGTAAGCGTCTCTCCGGTTCTGTTGAATGATTTGATGATGCGGTCGACCCGTTTCTCGCGATCCAGTCTGCCGATATAAATATACGTATCCCGCTTTCCGGACACTGGTGTATCTTGAAAAAGTTCAACGGGTGGCGGGAGGATATCGGCGTTCCGACCATAGAGAGAAGTGAGTAGTCGCCTGGCGTATCCTGATACGGTCCATATGGATGGAATACTGTGCATGGATGAGCGCATGACTCTGCGTAAATACGGGTACCAAAGCATATTGAACGGATGTTCGAACGGCCGCATGGTCGATTTCCCGAATATGTTCAGGGGCGGCATGATGCAATAGTGGATGTGAAGGCTACCCGGATAACGGACTGATTCGATCAGGTGCGACGCATAAAAACCGCCATGACTAATGATGAGATCATACGGAGGTAACCGGAAGGATGACCAGACAAACGGAGAAAGCAGCTGGATCGTCCGGGGGAATCTGCGTGCAAATCCGGCATACTGGAGAAATGAAGTGGTGATCCTCTTGGAATCAAGACCGGATCCCGCGGACGGATTCAATATGGATGTGTATACGTGTGCTTGTGGAAACATGTCCATGAGTACGCCCAGTACATATTCTCCTCCACCCCGCTGGACGATTGCGTCATGGACAATCGCTATGCGAAGCGACTGCAGGTCATCTATGGAGTTGGGACTCATGCATGGTTGGAGCGGACAGGATGGTTTCCTTCCTTTAGTATATACGCAGGCGGCACAAAAAAGGAGGGACGGTTTTTGTGTATCGGAAGTGAGTCGGGAATTGGACCACCCTGTAGAACGTATTGGTATAATGACCCCGGGGTATTATCATGAAACCCATGTCCCAACCAGCCCAGCGTAACATAGCACTCATCGCCCATGTGTATTCGGGCGGAGAATGGATTGCGACCGATCAGCTGATGCAGACCGTTTCACGGATTCCCCGGTTTCCCGCCATCCATCTCATCGGATTTCGATCCGGTGCCCGGATAGCGACAGGTACAGGATACCGATCCGTGACGGATGAACCCTACGAATTCCGATTCCGGCTCTTCGGATTTGCCCGTTCGTATTGTATGCGCATGTGCCTTACGTACCGGTCCCTTTCGCGTCTCCACGCACACCACCCACTGTGTTTGGTCTTGGCGACAAAAAGTTGGATGGTTGTTGCAGGACTATTGTTTGCCTTCCGGTACCGGGTTCCCGTCGTCTATCTATTCCATGGGACCGAAACGGAACTTACCGGTTCATGTTGGAATCGGAGTTACCGGGAGTGGATTGTCCGTTTGACCGAACGCCTTGCATGTTCGTTCAGCCGATTCGTTGTAGTTCCGTCCGAATCCGCGCGCGGGTATATCCAAAATCACGGTTTTTTTTCCGTTTCCCCTTCGGTGTATACGGTACCCAATTGCCTGTCGGGGTATTTCCGTTCCGCTTCATCGGCAACCACCGGCCGCGTTTTCCACAGGTCCCGTGTGGATGATATCATCCTGTACCGGGGCTCAATGAATCCGGTGAAGCAGGTGAAGGAATTGATAGAAGGATTCGCCCTGTTTCGCGGGAAGGCGGAATATCGCGGACGGCTGGCTATCCTGGATCCTACGGATACGGCCGATCGAGAGTATCTGGGAATTTGCAGGCAAACGGCAAAACGTTTGGGTATTTTAAAACAAACGGAGTTCGTCCCGGATCCTTCGCCGGAAATGCAGGTTTCCTACATGAGACGGGCTCAAGTCGGTGTTCTCCCTTCCGCATTTGAACTCCAGCCGCTCGTCCTTTTGGAATCGCTCGCGTTCGGGTTGCCGGTTATCATCTCCAAAGCGGGTGATATGCCCCGGATACTTGGTGAGGTCGATCCGGGATTCCGGCCGATTGTTCCGGAACCCAGAGCAATTGCCCAGGCACTGGAGCAATACCGACACCCGTCCATTTTGCACAGGGCAGCATTTTCACGGC
>CAYTIP010000049.1:0-5529 GCA_964437805.1 uncultured Gammaproteobacteria bacterium
ATCGACAGGAAGGTCTCCCTGACCGCATCAATAAACGTCTTCCCTTGGGCCATACGGTCTTCAATGAGATGTACCGCCACTTCCGAATCGGTTTGGGACAACACGACGTGGCCGGTACCGAGGATTTTCCGCTTCATCGTTTCGTAATTTTCAAATATGCCGTTGTGAACCAGGGCAAGATTCCCCCGGCACCCGACGTGCGGATGCGCATTCGCGTCCGTCACCCCGCCGTGCGTTGCCCAGCGGGTATGACCCAGCGCAAGCGATCCGGCGGACAATTCCGATACCGAAGCCGTACCGATTTTTCCCTGTTTCTTCTTGAGGGCAATGTGCGGGATGGTACCCGATTGGGCATCCACAACCGCCACTCCCCAGCTGTCATACCCCCGGTACTCCAGACTCTTCAGTCCGGAAAGCACGATTGCAGGAGCGTCGTTTCTTGAACCGATGTATCCGAATATGCCGCACATATGCCGCCTTTCAAGGGAATCCGGGCGAACTCATCCGTATCGGGTACTGTGATCCGCCGGGACATCCGGTTTCCTCACGTCACACGCCGAAGACGAAGGAAACAATAGTATTGGGTAATGGGAGAGATTTCTATGAGAAGCGGGCTCAGTCACGGTCCATTTATTCCAATGGGTTACCCCATGGCTTGATCCGGATCGCGTTGCGGTAGAGAGTGCTACCGAAGGGTTTCCGCAGATACTTTCCGCCCGGAGCTGCTCACTCCCGGGGAAGTCCGATTTCCCGATACAGTTGTACCGGGATCCCTTTCCTCGTATTCCCGATCAGTGTGTACTGTATGATCGGGACCACACGCCTGCATGCTGTTTTCTTTTCCGCGTCTCTTCCTCCTTTCGCTGTTGGCCTATTCTGCCTGTTCTGGGTATTCCTGTCAATCTATTCCGGTTTATTGATTACCACAGACTTCAGTCGGGACATGGCCTCCAGAGAATACCGGACACCCTGTACACCCAGACCGGACCGCTTGATTCCCATGAACGGGAAATGATCCGGACCCCGCTGAGGAGAGCCGTTGATCTGTACCGTTCCGACTGCCAGTTTCTTTCCGACGACCATTCCGGTTCCCTCGTCCTTGGTGAATACGGATGCCTGTAATCCGAACGACGAGCCGTTGATGATCCTGATTGCCTCATCGACGGACGGGATTGCGATAAACGAAATGATCGGGCCGAACACTTCCTTTTCCACTACCGGCATATCCGGCGTGACATTTTTCAGGAGAGTCGGCGTCACGTACCTGCCGTTGGTCGTACCTCCGGCAATGATTTGTGCGCCCTTCCCAACCGATGCGTCGATGTATTGCTGGACCTGTGCCGCTGCCTTTTCGGAAATAACCGGACCGACCAGTTTGGTTTCGGGACTCCTGGGATCTCCCATACGGACCAGCTCCTGCATCCGTTGCTCAATCACCGGCAGAAGCTGATCCAGTGTATGCTGGGTAGCAAGGACGTATTTGATTCCCGTGCAGCGCTGTCCGGAATAGGAAAAAGCTCCTTTGATAATTTCGCGTGCGGTTAGTTCCATATCCGCATCCGGCAACACGAGCGTCGGATTGTTCCCTCCGCACTCGAATAACAGCGGGATCATTCCGGTTTTCGTGGCGATATGGATTCCCACATCGCTGCTGCCGGTAAAGGCCACCATATTCACGCTTGCATGTGCGGTAAGATAGTCTCCGATGGATTCTCCTGATCCCGTTACGACGGACAGCACCCCCTCGGGCAAACCGGATTTAAGGAACAGCTGTGCTAAATGCAGAGCGCTGATCCCCCCCTGGGTCGGCGGCTTGAATACAACCGCATTCCCCATGAGGAGGGCCGGAACAATTTTGCTTGCCGACAGGTTGACGGGATAATTAAACGGCGCGATACACACAACCACGCCGTGTGCAACCCGTTCGATAAGCGCAGTCCTGCCTTTTTCGAACCCCGGAAAGTTATCGCTGTCCAGTGTCTCTCCCCTCAGCGATATCGCTTCATCGGCGATATAATCGATAAGGTCTGCGGTTCTCACGATTTCACTTTTTGCATCGGAGGCGGTTTTGCCGATCTCCCGCATGAGGAGATTAGTGAGGTATTCCTGTGTATGCCGGATCCAGTCCGCGGCAAGATGCATCGCTTTCACCCTACTGTTGAGCGATGTAGCTTCCCAGGCCGACTGTACACTGCGGGCTTTCTCAAGCACCGCATCGATTTCCTCCGTGGTCACCTGCTGGAGGGATCCGACCGACTCCCCGTCCAAGGGAGAAATAATCTGTGTCGACTTCCCGCTTTTGGATGGAATCCATGATATGCCGTTAAAGTAGTGAAAATTCGGCGGAGACTGTGTATCGGAAAGGGGTAAAAATAATTCTTCTGCCATATATGGTTCAGTATACCAGAAAGTATTGTTTGCAACACCGGAAAACCAAATGCTGATCCGGATTCCGTTTAAGCGAGCTTTTCTATATAATGAAGGCAACCATGCACATCTCAGTTAAGGAAAAAATAACCACCCTCCTGGAACGATTCCGGCGTCGGGCAGGACAGGAAGAATCCAAGCCAAGATTCCATCTGCATCTGGGGAAACGCAGCATTCCTGTCATTCTCCTTGCCGTACCGACAATCGGACTCATCCTGTTCTATCTCTTGATTCTCAAGGATCTCCCAAATCCCGACAAACTGACATTCAAAGATGTCCCTGCATCCACGAAAATCTACGACCGGAACGAAACACTGCTGTTTGATATCTTCACCGAACAAAACCGCACACTCGTACCGCTTTCGGATATCCCGGATTACGTAAAACCGGCAACGATTGCCATCGAGGACAAGGATTTCTATAAGCACGGCGGGATCGATCCCGTCGGCGGCGTACTGCGGGCAATTGCCGCGTCACTCACCGGACGCCGTCTGCAGGGAGGATCTACCATTACCCAGCAACTGGTGAAAACGGCACTCCTCACTCCGGAACGGACAGTGGTCAGAAAAACCAAGGAAATCATCCTTGCCTATTGGGTTGAACTCCTGTATTCCAAGGACCGCGTTCTGGAGATGTACCTCAACCAGGTTCCCTACGGCGGCACTGCCTGGGGTGTGGGAACCGCAGCAGAGAAATATTTCGGCAAAAATATCAAGGATCTTACGCTTGCGGAATCCGCCCTTCTTGCCGGCCTTCCACAGGCTCCGACACTCTATTCCCCGTTCGGTAACCATCCCGAACTGGCATTTGAACGCCAGAAGGCCGTGCTCAACCGGATGGTGGAAGACCGATATATCACCAAAGAACAGGCTGATGCCGCGAAAAAAGAAGAAATCCGTTTTGCCCAACCTTCAAACATCAAAGCACCCCATTTCGTCATGTATGTAAAGGAACAACTGGTGAAGACATACGGCGAAACGCTCGTCGAGCGGGGAGGCCTGAAAGTCATCACAACCCTGGACCTTCCGCTCCAGGAATACGCGCAGGCAACGGTTGCCGCGGAAATCGACAAAATCAAGAAAATGAACGTAACCAACGCCGCTGCACTCATCACCAAGCCGGCAACCGGAGAGATCCTTGCCATGGTGGGAAGCACCGACTACTTTGCAACCCCATCGGGAAGCTATAACGTCACTACGGCCCTCCGACAGCCCGGTTCGTCCATCAAGCCGATCAATTATGCAATCGGCATCGAAAACAAACTCGTGACGCCTGCAACCATGTTCATTGATCAGCCAACCTGTTGGGGAGTAACGAACCAGTCGCCCTACTGCCCGAAAAATTACGACGGGAAATTCCATGGTCCGGTGCAGCTGCGCTTTGCACTGGGAAATTCCCTGAACATTCCCGCCGTAAAAATGCTGTACATGAACAGCCTGGAAACTATGATCGCATCTGCCTCCGCATTCGGCATCGACACGTTCCGTGAGCCCAAATACTACGGACTTTCCCTCACTCTGGGCGGCGGTGAAGTCACCATGACCGACATGGCGGAAGCGTTCGGCGTATTTGCAAACGCGGGTATCCGGAAGGATCTTATCGGTATCCGTAAGGTAACGGACCGCACCGGAAAGGTCCTGGAGGAAAACAAGGATCCGAATCTGGATAAAACCGTCCCTTCATCCCTGCTCCTCAAAGGAACCCGGGTGTTGTCACCGGAAACGGCATTCCTCATCTCCCACATTCTTCTGGATAACAACGCCAGGCAGGACGCATTCGGGCCCAGCTCATCTTTGGTCATTCCCAACCATGCGGTATCGGTGAAAACCGGTACGACCGACGATCTCCGTGACAACTGGACTATCGGATTTACGCCGCAGGTGCTCGTTTCGGTCTGGGTCGGCAACAACGATAACTCCGAAATGAACCGTTCCCTGGTATCCGGCGTGACGGGTGCAGCCCCGATCTGGAATAAGCTCATGAGGAAAGCGCTGGAGGGAAAGACCGATATATGGCCAAAACAGCCTGAAGGAATCGTCGGAAAACAGGTTTGTTCCATGACGGGCCTCCTGCCTCCAAACGGCGAGGAAGCTGCCGATAAAGGATGCGCGACCCGCTTCGAATATTTCTGGAAAGGGACGGAGCCCCAGGAAAAGGAACGAATCCGCCAGCCGGTTCTCATCGACAAGGCAACCGGAGACCTCGCGCCCCAGGGAAAGACAGACAATACGGAAATGCAGGATCATGATCTTATCAGGGATCCGGTTTCCCAATGGTGCCTGGATTGTCCGCATTCCCCGGAAACCAGAGTATTGCTCAAATGAGAAGGAGTCTTTTATACTTAACCAAGATCCGACACCCGGGGAATGAACCCCCATCCGTATGAAAAAAAAAGCAGTTAAGGTTCCCGTATCGAAAAAACCATCACTCGTACAATCCATTCTCTATGGAATCCTGGCGTTCCTCACCTTTATCGGCGACGCGATCCGCGCGGTCCCACATCTGTTCATTTCAACGGTTTCCGTGGTTTTCTCATTTCTCCTCTCCCTTCCCGGAAAACTCCCGAAAGGAATGGGTGCCGCGCTATTCAGGCCGCTCCATGGAATTGGATCCGCAGCACTTCGGTTTCTTTCCCCGATCCTGACAACACCGGGATCGCTTGTCGCAAAACGCAAAAAAACTCCGGCACCTGCTCCAAAAGAACAGTCCGCCCTCTTCAGACTCCCGATATTCTTTTCGTTTACCGGACCATTTACGAAAAAACCCGCCATCCCCGAAGTAAAACCGCCGGTATCGACGGGCAGTCCAAAACCGAAAAAATCATCCCGAAGCCAGTGGTTCCAGCAGGCAAGGACATTTACCCTGGGCATCGGTGTTACCATTTTTTTCTTCTTCATCCCCTATATCGTCTACCAATGGCTGGATAATCTTCCCAGCCCCAAACTCCTGACCCGCCGCGATCTGGAAGTATCCACGAAAATCCTGGACAGGAACGGATCGCTCCTGTATGAATTCTATACGGACCAGAACCGGACACCCATTCCATTTTCGGAAATTCCCAAGTATATCAAGGAAGCAACGATTGCCATCGAGGATCGGGAT
>CAYTIP010000050.1:0-5505 GCA_964437805.1 uncultured Gammaproteobacteria bacterium
GACGTATCCAATGGGATGACCGTAATCTTCATAACTATAGGGATCCTCCTGTGAGATGCGGGTGCCGCGGGTGGGACTCGAACCCACACGAGGTGTTATCCTCACTAGTTTTTGAGACTAGCCTGTCTACCGATTCCAGCATCGCGGCTCTTGGTGACACACATTAGTATGTGCCGCTATTATAGCAAGAAAACGAACCGCTCGCCCACATGGAAGGTTCAACCGATCAATAGAGTAGGTCTATATCCGAGCCGCCCTGGGCATCCATCACGCGGTCCGGCACACACATGCCCTGGGAGCAGGTACCTGTTGCCTGGTTTTTCATGCATATTTCCTGCCCATTCGGATTGACTGTACAGCTATTCCCTCCGAATTCGCATTGGGCGCCGTCTTCTTTCCCCTTACATGCCCGGTCGCCCCAGTTTCCGATCGCGCCCGGACCAGGTTCCATCATGCCGGGAAACGGATCGACGCCGTTCCCGACCGGCTCATCGGGCTTATCTGCCTTGTCCAGCGCGACACACCGCTTTTCCCTGCAGATTCCCTGCTCATACCCGCACTTGGCGTTTCTGGCCATGTTTACCACGATCGAGTTCTGTTGACCGTTGGATTCCGATTCCACAACGAACTCCTCCTGAGCGCCTCCGCCGCCGCCTGTCTGGACGGGCACTTCCCTGCCGTTACATACCAAGCGTTGACATGCCTCTCCGTCGTCCTTCTTGCGACAAGAAAAGCTATCCTTTATCCGATTATAATACCCCGCTTTGCTCTGGTAGGATGTCTGTACGAATTTCACGACATACAGAAGAAAGAGAAGCAGAATAAACGCACCCAAAATCCCGATCAGGGGTTTGTTCAGCTTCATGGGTTTCTGCAACAACGGTTGGGAGGACTTTTTATTTTTTGCCATATGAAACCAGTATATATATCCCTCCGAAAAAATTGCAAGCCGACGAAGTATCAGGAAACGGCGCTGGGGGCTTCGCGCTGTTTATCCACGCTGAAGAACCGGATCCGGTCGCCCTTGAACATGAGGTTGATTTCCCCGAGTGGGCCGTTTCTGTGCTTGGCAATCCGCAATTTCGTAGGGATCTGTTCTCCCCACTGGGTCTGGTCGCCTTCCTCACGATACAGGAACATGACGACGTCGGCATCCTGTTCGATGGATCCGGACTCCCGAAGGTCGGACAACTCCGGAACGCGGGTTCCGCGCGTTTCTACCGCGCGGGACAGCTGGGAACACGCAAGTACCGGCACCCGCAGTTCGCGGGCGATATTCTTGAATCCCTGGGAAATCACCGAAACCTCCTGCACCCTGCTATCCATCCGGCGGCCCGGATCGGTCAACTGAAGATAGTCGATGATGATCATCTTGACCCCGTGTTCCATCTGCAGGCGGCGCGCCTTGGTGCGCATTTCCATGAGCGTAATGCCGGGCGTATCGTCGATATAGATGGGAGCTTCCGCCAGTTCCCCCATCGCCTCGCTCAACTTCGTGAAATCGTCATCGGACAGCTTCCCGGTTTTCAACCGCCAGGCGTCAATATCCGCCTGGGACACGAGCAGACGGTCGACCAATTCCTCTTTGCTCATTTCCAGGGAGAATATGCCAACCGGAATCTTCTCTTTCACCGCTACATGCTGTGCGATGTTGAGGATCATTGCGGTTTTACCGGTACCGGGGCGCGCGGCTAGAATAATCAGGTTGGAATCCTGGAATCCGGCAAGCTTGGTGTCCACATCCACAAAACCCGTCGGTACGCCCCGAAGGCCGCCCGCGTGCTTATGCAGTTCGTCCAGCCGATCAAAGGAAGCCGCAAGTGCGTCCTTGATGACGATGAAATCGCGCTTTGTGGCATGCTGGGCGATGGCGAATATCTTTGCCTCCGCCTCGTCCAGAAGCTGCTGCGCCTCCCCTTCCTCGCTGAAGGCAAGTTCGCTGATTGCCGAAGCGGACTCGATGAGCGTCCGCTTGATATGCAGTTCGTGGATAATCCGCCCGTATTTCTCGGCATGCGCACTGGTGGGAACGACATTCAGGAGTTCATTGACGACAGAAGCGCCACCCACGAATGCCAGATCACCGTTTTTCTTAAGCTGCGCCGATACCGTCACCGTATCGATGGGTTCGTGATTCTCGAACAAGGCAAGCATTGCCTCGTAGATTTTTCCGTGCCGTTCGTCGTAGAACTGTTCGGGGCGCAGGAACTCGGCGACATCGATCATCGCATCCTTATCCAGAAGCACCGCACCAAGAACGGACTGCTCCGACAGGGTATCATGCGGGGGAACTTTGGGGTTCACCATACGGTTTCAAACAATTTGCTGTTTCTTATGGTTTGCCGGCCGGAAAAGGCCTACTCCAACACGACGATCTGCATTTGGGAAGGTAGTTTGTCTTTCGTCATGGAGAGCTTCGGTACTGCCGCGGTATCCACCGCTCCCATGACCGTAAGGAATTGGGAAAGGGTGCTCAGTTCCCCGAACGCCGTGGCGTTGTGCCGATCCGTTTTGTAATGCATGGGAATAACGATAGAGGGTTCCAGTTCGGAGATGACGGTCGCTGCCTGATTGGGATCGATAGTCACCGACCCGCCTACGGGAACAAACAGAATATCCACGCCATCCAGTTTGTCGATTGCATCCGCATTGAGCGGACTGCCCAGGTCGCCAAGATGGGCAAGGTGCAATCCGTCTATTTCCATCTGGTACATCGTATTATTCCCCCGCTCTGCACCTTTCTGGCCGTCATGATAGGAAGGAACGCCGATGATTCCCACACCCTTGACTTCATATTCACCCGGACCGGATACGATAAAGGGATTTCCCTCCAGTATCTGCGTATTGTTGTGGTCCGCGTGGTCATGACTCACCGTCACGATATCGCAGGCAATATGTTTGGGAAACGGAAATCCGACGGCAGCGGGATCAAATGGATCGGTTACGACCGTGACGGTTTTGCCTTTGATGCGGAATGAAGAATGTCCCAGTGGATAGATGTCCATAGTATTTGCTTTTTATAACATGTTTACTGTATTATTAGCAACTACTAAACCCCTGCCCCCATCGGTTATGAACAAAGACGCTCTGCTTGCTACGTTTATCGGGTTTCTCGTCGGGCTCATCGTTACGGGGATTATTTTGTATGGACCCAATATCGCGTCCGGTCTTCCGAAATTCCAGATGCCAAAATTTTCATTGAGCCTTCCGCAGTTGAACAAGCCGAAGCCGACCCCCGCATCCACACCCGCCGTCCAATCCAAGGAACACGCCGTATCCGTGGAAAGCCCGCTGCCGGAAGCAATCGAACAGACATCAACAGTATTGGTTTCCGGAACCACGAGCGCCGATGCGACGGTCATTATATCCGGCGGCGTGGACGAGGCGGTCATTGTTTCCAACGCGGACGGGAAATACGCCGGCAAGATTACCCTGTCGGAAGGAAAGAACGACATCACCGTCACGAGTATCAAAAAACCGGATGGCATTGCCTCCCATGCGGTAACCGTATTCTATACGCCGGAAGAATGGTAACACTATGAAGTACCCGACGCTCATCATCGCGCTTGCACTCCTGCTTCTTGCCGGCCCGGTCATGGCTCAGGAAGCCACAAGTCCCAGCGCGCAAACCGTGACACCCACCAAAAACAAACAGGTCGAGGATCTCAAGGAGCGACTTGCGACCAAGGTTGCGCAACTGCGACAGTCCGAACGCCGCGCCGTGTACGGCACCGTCAAGGCAACGACAATTTCCACGGTTACCATCGAAACAACGGGGAAAGATATCAAAATCGAGCTGACCGATGATATAAAAGTATTCCAGATGCTGAAAGGCAAACGCACGGCGCTCACCATTGAAGATGTAGCCAAAAACGACGTGGTGACCGTGTTCGGCGAATGGGATACGGCTGTCGAAGTGCTGAAGGCGAAAGTCATATTCATCCAGAACACCGTCGACACGAACCAACGCATATTTGGCACGATTACGGAAGTGAAAAAAACGGACTACACCCTGATCGTGGAAACCAAGGAAAAAAAGCAGTATACGGTCGATTTCGAAACCGGAACCAAGACATCCGTCTGGACGAAGGAAAAAGGAATCGAAAAAGGCGGATTTTCCAAACTACCGGTGGGAGATGCGGTTCTGATCGTCGGCTCACCGGTTGCCAAAAAGGAAGACCGCATCAGCGCGGCAAGGATCCTCACGATCGGACCGATATCCGGCCAGAGCTCCTCACCGACACCCGCCCCGACATCGGCACAGGAATCGACCAAATCCTCCCAGACCACAACTGCGACCCCGAAACCCACCCAATAACACGCCAAAGCGCATACGCCGACGAGGGATAGAAGTACTCCGGAAAATCTGTTACCATTGGTGAGAACGGCCTATGCAACAGACTATCCAACCACTCAAAGGATTCCGGGACTTTCTGCCAAACGAGGCAGTTAAACGCCAATGGCTGAAATTCCGCCTTATCGACATATTCGAATCATGGGGATTCGAACCGTTGGAAACCCCGACCCTGGAGCCGCTCGAGTTGTTTGAAGGACAAATCGGCGAAGAGGAAAAGCTGTTCTTCAAGTTCAAGGACCAGGGGGACCGTGATGTTGCACTCCGGTACGACCAGACCGTCCCCACCTGTCGCGTGATCGGCAACTATGCATCGCAGCTCACGTTCCCGTTCAAGCGTTACCAAATCCAACCGGCATTCCGTGCCGAAAAGCCCCAAAAAGGCCGGTACCGCGAATTCGTCCAGTGCGACGCGGATATTTTCGGCGTTTCCTCTCCCCTTGCGGATGCCGAGGTGATTGCGCTTTCCCTGGACATTTACCGTCAGCTCGGATTTTCCCAGGCAATCGTGCGGATCAATAACCGGGAACTGCTCAAGGGAATTCCGTATACGGCAATCGCCGCGATAGATAAATTGAAGAAAATCGGGACCGAAGGCGTCATCGGAACGATGGTTGAGAAAGGAATTCCGGTCAACGAGGCGGAAACCTACCTGCGCACGATCGAGCATCTCCAACCCGATGAAACGATAAGCACCATTCTCACGTATCTCAAATCCTACGGATTCCCCGACGACTGGTTTGTCTTCGACCCGACGATCGCCCGGTCGTTCTCCTACTCCATGGGGCCGATCTGGGAAGTGGAAATCCCGGGATTTTCCGCGGGGTCCGTCCTGGGAGGCGAACGGTTCGACGGACTCGTAAAAACCGTCAGCGGACAACCAATAGCCGGCACCGGGTTCGGATTGGGCTTTGACCGGACACTGGAGGCTGCCGCGGCATATGATCTCGTCCCGAGCTTGACGGCGTCCCCGTCGGTATTGGTCAGCGTATTTTCCCCCGAACTTCTTGAGTCCGCTCTTTCCATTGTCCGGTCGCTCAGAAGTGCCGATATCAATGCAGAGCTGTTCACCGATGCAGACGTGAAACTGGAAAAACAACTCAAATACGCAGACAAAAAACACATTCCGTTCGTCGTAATCCAAGGGCCTG
>CAYTIP010000051.1:0-5381 GCA_964437805.1 uncultured Gammaproteobacteria bacterium
AAGTGTCGCGGAATGCCGGAGTTTGTCGCCTAACCTGAACATCCAGTCTGCCCAATCCTGGTGATTGGCAATCCCGGAATCGAATTCCTTCTCGAGCTTTCCGAAGGTACTGTTGAAGCTTTGGATATGCGGATCCAGCGCTTCAATCGTCGGGAATCCCAACAGGGCATTCAGATCTTTTCTGGTGAGTTTGAGATACAGGGCAATCTGCTCCTTCTGCCGGGCAAATCCCTGACGTGTCCACGTGCCGATCTGCTTGAGGTTTGCGGCAATATCCAGGATGATGTCGCGTTGGTTGTTCGTGGAAAAATTACTGGTACGGGTATGAGTAAGAATATATCTACTATACGCTATTTTCCGCCCGTTTGCCAGCGGCAACATCCGGTAAATTTCCGGAACAGATCGTCCGGTAGAGGGCAATATACTGTTTGGCGGATTCCGTCCAGGAGAAATCCCGTTTCATTGCCGCTTTCAGCATCCGCGTATGCACTTTCGGATATCTCTGACGGATATGCAGCGCCTTGGTCACGGTGCGTTCCAGTTCTATGGAAGACGCGTGTTCGAACGCGTAGCCGTTTTTCCCGTCAATGACGGTGTCGCTGAGTCCGCCGGTAGCGCGTACGATCGGGAGCGCACCATAGCGCATCGCGTTCATCTGTATAAGACAGCACGGTTCATAATATGAAGGTATCATCATGAAATCGCTGGCGGCGTAGATGAGCGATGCGAGTGCATCGTCATACAGCGTAATCACGGCAACTTTATCGGGGTTGAATGCGCGAAGGAGATGGAACCGCTCTTCCCACATTTCCTCTCCCTGACCCATGATGACAAACTGGCAATGGGTCAGCGTATCGCGCACAATCATGCGGTGGATAAGATCAATCCCCTTTTGGCGCTGGTCCAACCGACCGATGTAGCCAACGATGGGAATGGTCGGGTTGACGGGCAGCCCGAGACGCTCCTGCAGTGTTTTCTTGTTGATCTGTTTCCCATGGGAAAAATCCATGACCGACGCATCGTTTACGCTGTCCCGGTCGCTTGCTGAATACCGTGCGGCAAGATACGTATTCGTTGCCGGATTCTTGAGCGTATAGTCGATTCCGTTGACGATTGCGGACATTTTGTGCATATTTGCACGAACCGCTACATCAAGACCCGCTCCATACTCCTCCATCTGGATTTCCTTGAGATAGGTGGGAGAGACGGTATTTACCCAATCCGCGTTCACGATCCCCTCATGGAGCATATTGAACCTTCGGGAGGCGGGCTCCCATTTCATGGGAGTAAATGACGTTTCCGGCACGGGGAGTTTCCGGGCAACGGAACTTCCGAATGTCTTCTGGTGGGATATGCAGTGAATGGTGAGCAGGGATTTGACGTCCAGGGCATTTGTCCGGATGAGAAGCGGAATGAGACCGCAATGGTTATCGTTGCAGTGGACGATATCCGGTTTCCAGTTACCCAGAAGCCCGGCTTTCATGGCTTCGACCACGGCATAGGAAAACACCACGAATGTCTCGGCAACCGGCTTGTCGAAATACTGCCGGTTCCCGATAAGATACACGGGAATATCCGTCGTGAGAAACGAAATCCGGTGCACGGTGATCGGAATCTTCCTGGTTCCGTAGCGGATGGTAAACGAACCCATCAGTTTCTTCCGTTGTCCGAATGTTTTCAGTGCGCGGTAATGCGGGACGATCAGCCGGATATCCACACCCATTGCCTTCAGTGCCCGCGGAAGGGACCGTGCAACTTCCCCCAGTCCGCCGACTTTGAGAAACGGCTCCACTTCCCACACGGCGAACAGCACACGTAATGCTTCGCTTGGTTGGTGAAGCGATGATGGTTGCCTGGTCATAGGTGAATGGGATCAATCGATAAAGGTGAGGGCGATACCCTGCTTGTTGGCTCGGCCGGTCCGACCGATGCGGTGGGTGTAATCTTCCATCGTTTCGGGAAGATCGTAATTGATGACGTGGGATACGTTGGGAATATCCAGTCCGCGGCTTGCCACATCCGTTGCCAACAGAATCTGGATTTCGCTCCGTGCCAGTTGCCCCAGGACATGCTGACGCTGGTTCTGCCGCTTGTTCCCGTGGATGGCACCGGACTTGATGCCGCGCTTGGCCAGATCATCCGAAAGCCGCTGGACACCGTGTTTGGTCCTGCCGAACACGAGCACCTTTTCGAATTCCTTCTGTTTGAGGAGGTCGTGCAGGGTATCCAGTTTGGATTTATTGTTGGAAATCCGGATGACATCCTGGACGATGGTGTTGGCAATCGGCTGCTCCACGACGGAAACCCTAATGGGATTGTGCACGAACACGCGCATGATTTCCTCCACATTTGCGGAAATGGTTGCCGAGAAGAACAGCGACTGGCGTTCCTTTGGCAGGAGGGAAATGAAATATTTGATGTCGTTGATGAATCCGATGTCGACCATGCGGTCCGCCTCATCAAGAACGACGTTGCGGAAAGACGACAGCCGGATGCGCCGTGATTCAATGAATTCCTTCAGTCTTCCGGGGGTAGCAATCACGAAATGCGGATCGCGCTTCATGTCCTCCGTCTGGCGCCATTCACTGGAGCCGCCAATGAGGAGTGCGTAGCGCAGGGACAGACCGTGGGAAAACTCCCGCAATTCCTTGAGAATCTGGAACGCGAGTTCCCTGGTAGGTGCGACCACCAGGACGCGCTGTGCCCGGTCCACCAGGATATTCTGGATGAGCGGGATGAGAAATGCCGCGGTCTTCCCGGTACCGGTATTTGCCGTACCGATGATATCCCTATGGTTAAGGATGGCCGGGATCGCTTCACACTGGATGGGTGTCGGACGGGTAAATCCCTTATGGGCAATGTTGCCAAGCAGGGTGCGATCAAGACCAAATTCGCTGAACGTAGCAACCGAACCCATGCTCTGTTTGACCGGTTGCGGTGCGATGGCGTGACGCTTGCTTTCCTCGATTGCAGCGATTACGGCATACTTGGACACCGCTTTAATCGGCCGGGTATTACCCCTCATGGGGCGATTGTGCTGTCTGGTATGGTTTGTTTTCCACATAGGATACGGATTAAAAGAATAGAACTGCTTCCATCGGAAAATTGCTGAAATGGGGAAAAACGCGGATTAAATGAACTTGGGGCGTTTTTTCGTCTACACTTCGCTCGAACTAACTCTGTGAAGCAGATGTACTGTTTCAATACAACAGTATCCTGTAGTATATCATGGACCCGGATCGGATACAAGGGGTGATTTGAGGCTAACTTCGGGGTCGTCCGGCTATCCTGCGCCTACGGTGGGTGGTATAGTAATACTCATGAAATCGGTTATCGACTGGCGGATATTCCGCATCCTCCTTGCGCTTAGCCTAATAAGCATCCTGGCTGTCCTGCCCTACGTCCTTACCATCCAGGGAGAAACGCTCCGCCAGTTGAACGTCTCCCTCGCCGTCCTCATTCCCGTCCAGTTGCTGCAGAGTGCTGTCCTCTTCACAATAGCCATCTTCCTCGGCCTGGTATTGGCAAGGAAAACCGGATTCCGGTTGCCGATTCTGGAGGCAATCGTCGCCCATACGGACTTCAGGAAGCCGCTCAGGGGTATTCCGTTGGCATCAACACTCCTGGGAATCGGAACAGCCGTCGCAATATATACACTGGATCTCGTTTTTACGGGACAGGGAGCTGGGATAAGCACCCACCAGAATCTTGCTCCTGTCTGGCAGAAGCTGCTGGCGGCCCTCTACGGCGGCATTTCGGAGGAAATCCTCCTGCGTCTTTTCCTCATGAGCCTGTTTGTCTGGGTAGGAATGAGGATAACCGGACGCGGGAAACCGACTCCGATCCTGATCGTCACTTCCATCTTCCTGGCAGCGGTCATTTTCGGCCTCGGACATCTACCTATCACGGCTGCGGTGACGGCGATTACCCCTATCGTAGTCATGCGGGCAATCATTCTCAACGGAATCGGCGGCGTTGTATTCGGATGGCTCTACTGGAAGAAAGGACTCGAAGCAGCAATTATTGCCCATTTTACTGCTGATATTTTTCTGCTTACGGTGTTACCGATAATTCTTCAGCACTGATTATCATACTTCCACAACGGCGATGCGCCATCTTCGCAAAATTCACATACCCCGCGTGTAATAAATCAGTTCAACGATATTATCGCGAAAATCCTCCGAATCCAGAACATAATGGTCCTGCGGATCGGGAGTGAAGTAATTAATGACGACACTCTTCCCTTCTTCATTCATAAGCCACCAACCCCAACTCGACGGTCTTTTAACGGTATTCCGAATCGTGAGTACATCCGTAATCCCATTGGCCTGCAGGGATTTTTTCGTATTGAAGTCGATCGCGGTCAGCATGCCGTACCCGTCGATATCTCGGGATAGGCGTTTTTCGTAATGCAGCCCGGAAACCCGTGTTTTGAACGCATCCATTTCCAACGCCGTACTGAAGACCAGCACAATTCCGCAGCGGTCGTTCATCACTTCCCAGCACCGGATGCTTTCTCCCAATATCGCCGTGCTTCCCAGTTTCCGACTGAGTTCCCGTACGTACGTAAAATCCCGGCGATGCCAGGCATTCCAGAAGAATCCGGGAGTAGGGTACAGAAAATACATTAGAGAACGGAGAAATACCAATATGGAAAGAATGAGTAAGCTCTTGAACAGCAGCGGGAATATGGTTTTCATATATCCCATCGTAACATTTCTGAATGAACCGTGTTGAACGGAATGGATGATTCGTTTGCCGCATAAGGATCGGGCATCACCGGGAGGTTCTCACCTAGATTCTGAATTCATAAAAAGACCCGACTTGTATCGGGTATTTATATGAATGCTGCGGGACTAGGATGATCTTCGCTCCGCTCGGTGAATGATCCGCACGTATCGAAATCGCTGTTTCGATACTGGCTCCTCATTTCGAACCTGGGAGGTTCTCACCTATCTACCGGATATATACAAAATCCGGCATTGCCGGATTTTGTATATATGCTGCGGGACTAGGATTCGAACCTAGAATAACTGATCCAGAGTCAGCCGTGATACCGTTTCACCATCCCGCAAACTGCCAGTTGGGCTATTCCGGCAAATGCATTATACCATTCCCGGAGCGGACTATTAAGCCGTCTTTCATAAGGCCGTCCAGGAGAATCCTTGCCTCTTCCCCGGTCCTCCCGTACCCGTCTGCAAGCTGGTCAAGTAGCGCGTTTTCCTCCACTCCCTGTATGCGCAGCAGATCCAATATCCGACCCCGGAAGTACCGTGCGGACTGTGTAAAGGGAACTGCCTGTTTCCGGATTACCCGCTTGGCGTCGGGCATCGTTTGTGCAATCTCGTCCTTCAGCCGCAACGCGCCGTAATCCATGAGCG
>CAYTIP010000052.1:0-5368 GCA_964437805.1 uncultured Gammaproteobacteria bacterium
CCTTAATCGTTTTCCTGACCGTTACCTTCTTACCCATCGCAAGCCAGTTGGGAAGATACCCGTCCCATTTGGTATCGTATTCCGGATCCTCAACGTCCGGGAACACCAGATTCCAGTCCGCATCTTCCTTCACGGCCGTCATGAATGCATCCGATACACATACCGAAAGGTTTGCACCGTTAATCCGCTGAAGATCCTGTTTGACCGTGATGAATTCCTCAATGTCGGGGTGCCAGTCCCACAGCATAAGCATGAGGGCGCCCCTCCTGGTCCCGCCCTGCTGGATAATATCTTTGGTGGCAACGGAAAATAATTCTGCCCAATTGATGGGGCCGGAGGAAAACCCATTGACCTTTTTCACCCGGGCACCACGTGGCCGGAGACTGGAAAGATTGATACCCACACCGCCGCCGCGGGCCATGATTTCGACCATATTTCCCAGTGTATTGAGGATGCCTCCCCGGGAATCCTTCGGACTGGGGATGACGAAACAGTTATAGAAGGTTACCTTGTATCCCGTTCCTGCACCGGAAAGAATCCGTCCGCCGGGAACAAACTGGAAATCCCGCATGACATCATAGAATTTCTCTTCCCACGCCGCCCGGTCTTCCTTCTTCTCCACCTGCGCCACTGCGTGGGCAATACGGCGCCACATATCCTCCGGCTTGGATTCTATCGCCTTCCCTTCCTTATCCTTGAGGGCATATCGGTCCAGGAATACTGTTTGGGAAATACCGGTCAGGTTCATATGATGCAAGAAAAGAAATAGAAAACCGTTTCTACGAAATCAACTTATGCACCTCTTTTTCCAGATCCTCTATGTCGACAAACCGCCGGAATACGCTTGCGAAGCGGATATAGGCGATTTTGTCTATCTTTTTCAGACGCTTGGCTACCAATTCCCCGATCTTTTTACTGGCAAACTCCCGTGAATCCGCGCCGATCAGTTCCTTTTCGACCTCATCAACTACCCGGTCCACGTCCGTGGCTTTCATCGTCGTTTTCCCGCTTGCTCTCCAGATTCCCATCCGCAGCTTTTCCCGATCGAATGTTTCCCTCTTTCCGTCCTGCTTAATAACCGTGAGCGGAACATGTTCCACCCGCTCATAGGTCGTAAACCGCTTTTCGCATGTACCACAGCTTCTCCGTCTTCTTGTTACCGTCAGGTCTTCGCTGTCCCGTGTTTCGATGACGTCGGTATCCCTGTTTCCGCAGTACGGACATTTCATGGTGTGAAAACTCAAACGCTATCTGTGGTGCGCTAGAAGATAATAGGACACTAAATAAGGGGGTGTCAACTGACAAACTCTGTATCAAAAACACTCAGTATTTCCTACGGCCTGCGACGTTCCGACATGAGGAAATAGTACGGAAAAATCCGCAGATTTTACTCTTCCAGACAAACACCCAAGAACACGAAGTGTTCAATCCTGTTTATTTAAGCGATGAAAGCGATCCCCTTACTTCCTTCACCATCTTGAGGGATCCTTGAAGCCCCGCCTGCTGTGCGGGATCGGCTTTCCCCAACAGGTCCGTGATGACTTCTTCATGCTTGGCCGTGGATTTCTCAAGCTTTTCGGTGACATAGGTAGGAACGGATCCTCCGTTCTTTTTGTGCGATACCAATCCTGCCACCGCCTGTTCCAGGTATTTCTCCGCTTTGGATACCGTTGATTCCGCAATATCCTTTTTCCCTGCCTGGAACAGAAGCACTCCCATCTGGAGCCGCTTGTCGCCTTGCAGAACAAAAAATTCCGCTTTTCTGACCGGATCGTTGATCAGCCGCTCCAGGATCGTATCCCGGAACCGCTTCAGGAAATACAGCGGGTGGTCCGGAAGAATTCCCGGATACGGGAGTGCGTATTCGATTTTGGCAGTCGTTCCCGGAAGCATTCCTTCTCCGGTTGGTTCCATCGGCAGTGCCGAAGGCATATTTTCCCCTCCGGATACGACCGTCGTGTCGACTGCCGAAACAGGGCTGACGGATGCACCAATGCTGAACACCAAAAGACCAAGACCCATCAATGCTGTTAACCGTTTCATATACTCCTTTCGACCTGCCGAATCCTATATACACCGGCAGGCACAAACACTTCTCCCCTATAGCCCGCTTATTCGTTCACGACGGACACATATTCCATTATACCATTGCTTTGATATCTCCTTCCGTTATGCCTGCAAGCTCCAACAGTCGGTCGCGCAGCTCAATCGCTTTTGGATAGGACGCTTCCAGTATACTCCTGGATTTTTCCGTAAGCGGTTCTTTGCGCCATAGTTCGAACCGTGCATCCATACCGATGAAGTCGTATTTGACCATTTTGTCCGCAATGAACACGATTTGTTGTTCAAGTGTTGTTGGCCCGGCATGACTGTCCAGTATCATGTGCAACGGATGTGTTCGGACGATCTCGGCTAACTCCTCCATACCCTCTTCCCGGAGTATTCTCACCCCGGCGTCCGGATGCCGTTCGTCCGGAAGCTTTTCTGCCTGTTTATCAATGTCGTGGAGTAACGCTGCCGCTCGAATTCGTTCCAGATCTACGCTGCCGTTGGCATGTTCGTTGATGCGTGCGCCCAGGGCAGTAGCGACTGCAGCGACCACGGAGACATGGGTCCGCTTGTTCGGGGGAAAATGGTACTTGTCCCAGAGTAGCTGAATCGCATCCGCATCCGGAATCATACCGTTATTGGTTACACTTGGTTTCCGTTCATGGAAAAGAACCCCAGCGCCTGGAGCACAAGATTGAGTGTTTCCTGGGGTCCGTGGGAATACGTGTTGATGACCAGATCATAATACTTCACGTCCCAAAAATCGGTTTTTGGCACCTTGTACATGGTTGACCATTTCGTGAGGTTGGCGTTTTCCCGTTCGTCCAGGTGTTTTTTTGCGTCTTCAACCGACAGATTGTCGCGATTGACCACCCGGTCGATTCGCAGTGCGTCATCACAGATCAACAATACTTTCAGGACATGCTTGATTCCCCGCATATTCCACCCGGCGATCCAGGATTCCACTGCGACGTGGGCGTTTGGATCGCTTAGTTTTTCCCGCAAAGCCAAATCGATCTGATGATCGATATCCTCTCCGTAGTCCGTCGCCTTGTGATGTGTTGGATCCGTCGCTGCGTGATTTCCGTTCTTGATGGCAAATTGCCGCGCCCAATCGCCCCCGGAAAATGTCTCCCAACCCAGGGGGATAAGCAGAGGCTTGAGATTGTTTAGGAGTGTCGATCTCCCCGCTCCCGGATGACCCGAGACTGCAATGCTGGAATACTTGAGTGCGCCGTGTTTGGTTGTGTCCATGTAGTCATTATAGGCGTATCAGCCATCCGGTCAAGTCCGAACAGGAAGATCATCCGGTTGCCCGTTTTTCCCGGCTTCCGACTATGGTATAGTTTCCCTATGGCAATTGAATACCTTCCGGTGGACTGGACCCTGTATCACGAACTATCCCGCAAGCTCGCTGCGAGCATCCTTTCCCACGCACCGAAAGTCGATCAGATAGTGGCGATATCCCGCGGTGGATTATCCCTGGGGCACATCCTGTCCGATTTCCTGAGAACCCCGGTCGCAACATTTACCATCCAAAGCTACACGGATATCCAGAAACAGGGGGAAGTCACCATCACCGAACCGCTCCGTTCGCCGATTGCCGGTAAACATGTACTTCTGGTGGATGACGTATCGGATTCCGGGACCACGCTGCAGCGGGCAATCGCGTATCTTGACGATTTCCACCCCAAACGAATTACCACCGTCACCATGTTTTTCAAACCCCACTCCTCCTACCGTCCGGATTTTTTCGCCAAACAGACAACCAGATGGATTCTTTTCCCCTACGAACCGACGGAAATGATTCTCTCCATTACTAAATCCCTGAAGAAAGAAGGCCAATCCAAAGCGCAGATCCAACAGCGTCTCCTGACCCTCAACTACACCCCCAATCAGATACGGTTTGCCTGGAAATACTACCCGGTAGCCTAAAACGCGATCTCCTCACTTGACCGTCACGCTTTTGGCCAGATTCCTTGGCATGTCCGGATCCAACCCCAGCTCCATGGTCAGTTCATAGGCAAGCATCTGCGCCGTTATGATATTGGGAATAATGGTCGCTTCGTGCGCGTACGGAACCGGGAGAAATGCATCGAACAATTCATGCGGCGTATCGGATATGCCGATGATGTACCCGCCACGCGCCTTCATTTCCATGGCGCCTGCCAGGTTCGCTCCGTATGTCTCGTCACGAGGCGCAAATACGATACAGGGAGTACCGCGGGAAACCAGGGCAAGTGACCCGTGCTTCAATTCCCCCGCAGCCATTCCTTCCGCATGGATATAGGAAATTTCCTTGATCTTCATCGCTGTTTCCATGGACGCAACGTAGGAAAGCCCTCTTCCGATGCAGTATATATGCTGCACCCCGGCAAGGTGTTTGGCCAACTCACGGATATGCAGCACATTCTCCGGCGACAGGACCGATTCGGACGCCTCCGCAGCCTGCGCCAGCCGTTTTTTCCCGAGCTCTGCACTCCCTGCAAGGGTGTGGGCAAAGAGAATGAGATGGGCGATCATACCGGTAAGCGCCTTGGTAGAAGCTACACTTCTCTCCGGACCCGCACCGATCGGAATAACACCGTCGGATTCCCGGTACAGCGACGAACCGACGGCATTGACCAGTGCAATGATACCTGCCCGTTTCCCTTTTGCTTTTTTCACGGACTCCAGGATATCCATCGTTTCCCCGGACTGGGATATTGCCACAACCGTCGCCGTTGGTTTCAGGAATTCCAATTGGTACCCGAACTCGCTCCCCACGACGGAGACTGCCTGGCGGTGTGCGATCGTGGAAAACAGATAGGTACCCGCAACGCTGGCGTAAAAGGCCGACCCGCACCCAACAAGATAAACGTCGTCGCTCTTGGCGACGCGGTCGCAAATGCTCCCCGACAGTACTGCGGATTTTTCCGTGATTGCACGTATCATTGCCGGTTGCTCATGGATTTCCTTCAGCATGAAATACGGGTATGCACCCTTTTCAGTCTGCTGCTGCGTCCATTCCAGGGTCTGTATTTCCGGTCGGAAGGATTTCCTGGTCCGGACCGAAAAAAATTCCGGAGGTGCGTCATGGAGGACCGCCATTTCATTGTCTTTGAGAAAGTACACCTTCCTTGTGTACGGCAGGAGTGCCGACGCATCGCTTGCGATGAAATATTCACCGACACCAAACCCGATAACCAATGGTGACCCGTTGCGCACGGCAACCAGCGTCCGTGTTGAAGCGTCCATAACAATGAGGGCGTTCAGCCCTTCCATCGACAGGAAGGTCTCCCTGACCGCATCAATAAACGTCTTCCCTTGGGCCATATTG
>CAYTIP010000053.1:0-5297 GCA_964437805.1 uncultured Gammaproteobacteria bacterium
GGTGGTATCCCACATGACGCTATCTCAACCTTTCGGTTGCATTTACGTTATGCTCCTCCGCTTACGCGGAGTGGATTGCTCCATTCGGAAACCGCCGGATCGGTGGAGTATGGCTCCTCCCCGGCGAATATCGCTGCCATATGCGTCCTTCCTCGGCATCCATGCCCTGGGCATCCATTATCAGCTTTAATTCTTACGGAGAACAAAGGATGCAATTCCTCTGTTCGTTTGCTAACAGCTTTTTTTGCTTTTAACCCAACGAAATGTGCTTCGTAAAGAGGATTACCCCTTACGATGCAACTACTCATTGTTTTTCAAAAAACCCGTGTCTCCATCTTTTCCTATATCAATGGAGACACTATGAAATTGTTAAAGAGCAATGTGCCGCGCCCGTTGCGCGAGTACGCATACGATCCGTCGTATGGATACTCCCGCACCGGTTTCCGGATCCCTCCCCGCACCCGAATCTGTTCCCCTGTCGCTTCGGTGTGTGCTTGGCCTGCAACATGGCCGTTTCTGGTGGACCGTAGGAGATTCGAACTCCTGACCTCAGCATTGCAAATGCTGCGCTCTACCAGCTAAGCTAACGGCCCCTGTTGTGAGGGATGATTCCACCCTCCGTCTCGTTCCTGGGTCCGATTGGTTCGCGTATGTCTTGGCTCTGGTCAATGTGCGTTCGGGTTTGTAACCATCAAAAAACCCCGCTTTGCGCGGGGCGTCATTATCCGTCGAATGAGGTTACGAACGATAGCGATCCGAATGGTCGATAAGGATTCTATGTACGTCGAATAGTCTCATGGATAAAGTTTTTTGCTCGTTTCCTCTGGAAACGCTAAGAAACGAACAAAAACAATCGCTCCGCATCAAGAGCAACGATGTATTCTATACAGGTTTTCCGGACGTGTCAACGGGGAATTGACTCATTCATCCATGAAGATGGAAGCGGGTAGTGTTTGGTGAACCGTGCCCAACCCCGTGGGACCCACGATAATGGAATGGATTACCCAGTTTCCACCGGTTTTCCGTAACCGGAATATCAACAGATATGTACTGTCTGCATTCAGATAGACAATCGTGCCCTTGTTCCCCGCTGTTTGCCGTGTTGGGGAAATGGAAAACGGACCGCGGTCCGAAAGATACGATGTGAGACTTTGGAGATGCTTCTCACGATCCTGAATGACCCCTTCGCTCTGGTAATACCCGAGCGTATACCCTTCCTTCACCGCGCCGTCCGGTTGTCCCTCGCAGATGGCCAAAAACATACCTTCGGATATGCAGGTGACCTGGGTAGGGTTCTGCAGGGAAATGAGGGTTGGATAGTCCTTCACCTCAAGCGCTGTCCGGATGCGGGTGTGTATGGCACAGAAGGACGGATCGCTACTCTCACAGGAAGCCGTCCCGGACGGCGTAGCTTCCGGCTTTGTGCTGTCGGAAAACACGATTGAAGACACGATCCCGTCGAAGCTGTCGTACCAGTCCTGGCCACGACCTGTACCCTTCCCTTCCGCAAGTGCCGTCAGGAACGATTCTCTGGTTTGTCGGTTCCATACGGTCTGCCCGCCGCAGTTAGCCGGATCCACCATAAAAAAGGACGGCATATCCTGCTGGATTGACTTGATATCCCCGGAAAGCGTCAGGGTTACGCGGTATTCACCTGGATAAAACACTAATGTACGGATGAACAGGACGCTGCAAACCTCAAAGCGGGACAGCACCATGCTCACCCGTCCGTTGTATTTCCCGCCAACCCGGATCGCATCATTGGATGCAGTGAAGTCGCCCGGATTCACGGCACTCCCCTGCTCCAGGCTGGATTTGTCGGAAAGTGCGGCATTTCTTCCCATACCCAGGGGCAATTCTTCGGGAATGGAGGAAAGCGCTTCCACGGAAACCGACAACAGGGAGTTGCCCGAAGGAACCGCAGCCGTGTTCAGGGAAACGGACGGAGGGTACCGGAGCGTCATGCCGGTCGTAGCGTCCGCATAGGTCCGCCAGTCCGGTCCGGGATTCATCCGGAGCGCGGGTTGGGGAGAAACCGTGGGAGTCATTTGGGGCGCGGGCATACCGCTATCCACGGCAGGATTCCGGGTGCGGGACCACAGGAGCCCTGCGGCAACCCCCGAGAGGCCAACTATCAAGACCATAGCCGCGATGAGCGGCCGGAAAAACCGCCTGGAGTGAGCAGGGATTTGCCCTGAAGGGGTATTTGCGGGGGAAGAAGCTGGCTCTATGGGTTTCGGATCCATGACGATGTATCCGTATCAGTGTATCACGCGTACGGATTGGCATCCAGCACGCGGTTGAGGGCTACGATAAATGCCGCAGTCCGAAGATCGCACGCATGGTCCTGTGCTGTCTTCCAGATGATATCAACCGCGTCGTTCATTTTCGCGCGCAGCCTGTCGCTCACGTCTTTGGCCGACCAGCGTTCTTCCTTCCGGTTCTGTTCCCATTCGAATGCGGAAACAGTGACGCCGCCGGAATTGCTGAGGATATCCGGGATGACCAGTGTCCCCTTGGAAAAGAGGATCTCGTCTGCCTCGGGCGACGTCGGCCCGTTCGCCATTTCAAGGATAATGGGTGCCTTAATATTCGCTGCATTTGATGCCGTAATAACGCCTTCCAGCGCGGAGGGAACGAGAATGTCCACGTCAAGCTCCAGGAGTTCCTCGTTGGTGATGCGTTTTCCTTTCGTCAGATCGCACACCGATCCGCTGCAATAGCATCCGGCGAGCGATCCGGTTTTCTTCTTGCACTCCATCGTGAGAACCGGGTTAATACCCTCGTCTACCACAACGCCGCCTTTACTGTCTGAAATGGCGACGATCCGGTATCCTGCTTCCGACAGAAGATGAGCGACATGATAACCGACGTTGCCGAATCCCTGGACCGCAACGGTCGGAGGCGTGTGGCGCAACGGTTGATTGTGATGCTTGAGAATGGCCTGAAGGACGAATAACCCTCCCTGTCCTGTCGCCTCTTCCCTTCCCTCGCTCCCGCCATCCGCGATTTTTTTGCCGGTAAATGTTGAAGACAGATATGAATCCGATACGGTTAATGTCGATTCCTTTTGTTCGTTCCTGATTTTCTTGTATTCGTCCACCATCCACCCCATGATGATACCGTTGGTATTCACGTCCGGCGCCGGGACGTCCTCCATGGGACCGATGAAGTCGGCGATCGCACGCACATACGCACGGCTCAGCCGCTCCAGTTCAGTCTCGGAGAGCGTCTTGGGATCGACGATAATCCCTCCCTTCCCTCCTCCCAGTGATAAATCGGCGACGGCACATTTAAGCATCATCCAAAACGACAGAGCCTTCACTTCATCCAGACTGACGTTGGGATGGAACCGAATGCCGCCCTTGTACGGTCCCCGGAAATTGTTGTATTGAACGCGGTATCCCTGGAACAAACGCAAAGCGCCTGAATCCATCCGCACAGGCAGAGTGACGTTGAGAATGCGTTGGGGTTCGGAAAGGAGTGCGAGCATTTCCTCAATGCGTTTGGCATTCTTTCCTTTTGCAAGGATACCGGAAGCTTTTTTCAGCTGAACCATTGCACTGGAAAACGGGTTACTGGATGGGGTGGTCATATCGATTGACTCTAGGATTTATTGGGAAAAAGTGCAAGAGTTTCGTTTATTATAGGTCGCTCTTGAAATATATATCTTATTTACTCAAAATAGTGATAATAGCTAGTAATAAAGGTCTACTTTTATTTGTTCTTCTTTGATCTTATGCGCGATTAAGTGCTCACGCATCTCTGTAATCATCGCACTATTCCCGCATAGGTAAATTTGGCTGGAATCTCCCAATAACGGGTCGGAAAGTACGTGATTTGTGATATGCCCCTGCATTCCGGACCACGTTGATGAAGGTTTGGAAAGGCTGACAAAAAATTTAAAGCCTCTGTATTGACGCGCAATGTCCTCGAAATCCGATTGCCAGTATAAGTCATGTTCATATCGCAACCCCCAGTACAGGTGTACTATACGGTCTTGATTGACACTGTCCCGAAAGATGTCATTCACCATACTTCTGAACGGCGCAATACCGGTTCCCGTGGCAACAAATAAAAGAGGCGCTTCGGTCGGCATCAGGGTAAATGAACCCAAAGGGGCAAGATACTCTATTCTGTCTCCGGGTGTGCGTTCCAAAAGATAGCGGGACCCTTTTCCCATTGGCGAAACATCAACGACAATCTGGAATCTCCGATCGTCGGGTGCCGAACACATGGTGTACTGCCGTCTGGTGGTCTGGTCAACGACCAAAGTCATATATTGACCGGAAGTAAACGCACAGGCGACCGGGTCCGTATTGAGGATGGTAAACAGAAACACCGCGTCTGCCAGTTGTTCTTTTTTTTCGATGGTGCCGATATATCGGGTTGGCTGCTGTGCCATAGTTACGAGAGATACTGAATGACGTCCAATGCAGCCTGGCATCCCAAACCGGCGGCAACCACGCCCTGTCGGTACCGCGCGTCCACACAGTCCCCTGCCGCAAAAATACCAGGCACGGAAGTTTGCGTTTGTGGTTCCAGGGAGCCTGCCGATTTGCTGACCTGGACATATCCTTTCGGATCCAGAACAACAATATCCTTAAGAAATGCGGTCGCCGGCTGATGGCCAATCGCCACAAAGACACCCTCGATGGGCAATGATTCCTGCTTCCCAGTTTCCACATCGGTCAGCAGTATGGATTGCACCGTCGTATCACCCTGGAATGCGTCCACGGTTTTGTTCAGGAGAAAACTGATTTTCGGGTCCTGCTTCGCCTTTTCCACCATGATCGGACTTGCCCGGAATGCCGTACGTCTGTGGATAATTGTCACGTGCGACGCGAACTTCGTGAGGAATGTCGCTTCTTCCATTGCAGTATCTCCGCCGCCTAAGACCGCAATCGATTTCCCCCGGAAAAAGAATCCGTCACAGGTCGCGCAGTAACTGATACCTTTCCCGCGGAACGTGTCTTCGGTGGGAATACCCAATGTTTTGGCCGAAGCGCCCGTGGCGATAATGACGGATCGGGCTGTATAGGTTCCCCCGCTCCCCCGTACGCTAAACTCCTGCTTCGTATCGGATCGGCCCAGCGACAGGACCTCATCGACAACGATCTGTGTCCCGAACCGTTCGGCCTGCTTTTTCATATTGGCCAGGAGTTCCGGTCCCTGGATCCCGTCCGGAAAGCCTGGAAAATTATCCACTTCCGTTGTCGTCGTAAGCTGTCCGCCGGGCTGTGGTCCGGCAATGACCAGTGTTTTCAGAAATGCGCGGGACGTGTACGTTGCCGCTG
>CAYTIP010000054.1:0-5292 GCA_964437805.1 uncultured Gammaproteobacteria bacterium
GAAGGTGAAGTAGGATACTATCCTATAATATAGTAGACGGCCTGGTGCCGGTTTGGTATAATAGAATCCCATTGGGGATGATTGATTCGACAGACCATTGCTCTTTGACACTGCAGGCCGACGTTGAAAGACCGTCGTAAATAAACTTTCGAAAAATACATGCTGATAACACTATCAGACAACTTAAGGAAAAACTCGCTTCCTTGGAAGCCCGTTTAGCCTTGAGAGGCCGACAACTCGCGTTCGCGCGGGCCTAAGACCCGTCCGCCGTTTCTTTCTTCCGGTGAAGAGCGGTAGGGCGTAAAACCAGCCGGGACGTCAGGGGTTCCAATGACCGGTGGAACTCCGGAGAACCGCATTCGGTCACTCCCCGTATCGGATGTTGTCCGTTACTACCGGTACGGGAACACAAACGGACTACGCCTGTAGATGTGTTGTGAACGATAGTTTGGACCCGGGCTCACTCCCCGGCATCTCCACAAATCCGTTGTCCAACCCCGGAAAGGGGACGGTGGTTCGTGTGAACCCGTACGCAGAATAATACAATCCGTTTCCCCTATGCAGCTTCTTGACCTGCTGTTCCCAAAATGGTGTCTTGGATGTGGTACATGGGGCAACTATATCTGTTCATCCTGTCGTAAACGCCTTCCTGTTCCGGATAGTCCGCTCTGTCCGGTTTGCCAAAAGCCTGCGATGATGGGCGCTACCCACCCCCGGTGCAGGAGTCGGTTCGCGCCGGACGGGCTGACGACCTGTTTCCGCTACGAGGGAATAGTGAAAAAAGCCATAAAATTCATCAAATACCGGTTGTGCTCGGATATGGTTGCCGACCTTGTTTCGTGCATCGGAGCGGATCTGATTGGTACACTGTCGGCAGTCATGGCACGGCAGGATTCCGGACATGATGCCATCATTGTACCGGTTCCATTGCATCCAGGCCGAAAGAAATATCGGGGGTTCAATCAAGCTGAAGTGATCGCCGATGCAGTGGGGAGAACGTTGTCCGTGCCGGTCCGGACGGACATCCTGTTCCGGGTGAGACACACCGGGACTCAGGCGGATATCCGGACCAGGTCGGGGCGAATCCGGAATATGCACAATGCGTTCGGAGTGCGGGAAGACATCCGTCTCGGGTCGTTGCGTGTAGTATTGGTTGATGACGTAGTGACCACCGGAGCGACACTGCGGTCAGCGGTATCCGCACTCAAACGACACGGTGTGCGATGGGTCTGGGCACTGACGCTCGCCCGGTAATACCAGGATCATGTATGGAACAGGCAAACACGGTGGTGATTGTTGGAAACGGGGATACGGACTGGTTGCGTCCC
Source organism: uncultured Gammaproteobacteria bacterium (assembly GCA_964437805.1). Taxonomy (GTDB): domain Bacteria; phylum Patescibacteriota; class Microgenomatia; order UBA10105; family UBA927; genus UBA10108. Next base: position 1,329 of record CAYTIP010000054.1, read on the forward strand.
GAAGTCGGTTTACGGTCATATATCGTGTCCGGTGCCCGCATCATCACGTTGATAAAGGTGCATTGGCATTAGTTGAGCAGGGGATAGTGCCCGACTACGCGATTGGGGATTTTGATTCGGTGACGGAATCCGAATTGCTGTCGATCAGGCGTGCAACCAGAAACGTTGTGGTGTATCCGAAGGAGAAGGATAAGACGGACCTGGAGCTGGCGATTGAAGCCGGGATTGCCATGCATCCGGCGGAATTGGTGCTTCTGGGGTGTACCGGCGGAAGAATAGATCACGAGTTAAGTGCTTTGCATCTGTTGGCAGGTATCCACAAAGCGAGTATTCACGGGCGCATCGTGAACGCATGCAACGAAATCCGACTGGTAGCCGGACGGATCCGGATTCCCGCCGACAGGCGGTTTCCGTACGTTTCCGTGATTCCCCTGACGGAGGAGATACGGGTGAGTATTTCAGGATGCCGATATCCGCTGGATTCGTTTGTAGTCTGCAGGGAAACAGGATTGGGCGTGAGTAATGTGATTGTGATGGATCATGCGGATATCGATATCTAAACGGGGAGTGCATTTATAATCCGATCCTCCGATAAACGGCAGGAATCTGCTCATCCGTGATGGGCAGATGTCTTACAGGTACTTAAGCGGATTATGGTCCGTGAGCTTCTGGACGAAACCCAACCCCGAGTAGTGGTTGGAGAGTTCGAATTTAAATGGCATGCTGTGCAGTTTTTTCCATACCTTCCCGTGTTCGAAAACGACTCCGCCCGTTGTCCGGTCGAAATGGATATCATGGAGGCATACATAACCCTCTTTATTCAGCCGTGACCAGAATAGACGGAAATTGACGAGTGCTCCTTTGTAGGAATGGTCTGCATCGAAGTACATGTAGTCGTACCGGTGTTTGTATTTCCGTGCGAATTCGGAATTCGTCATAATATAGGAGGTGATGTAATCGCTGACGCCCAGGTAACTGAAGTGTTTTTTGGGATCGACTCTTTTCCAGAATCCCTCACCGAAATAGTGGTTATCCTTATTTTGTTTGTCGCGCTTGTCGTATCCCGCATCGACAAAGTCGACGTGTCCGATGCGGTTTTCCTTGCATGCGCGGGCGAGCATGTAGGGGATGAATCCATACATGGATCCGACACAAAGGATGCGCTTTGGTTTTTGGTTTCTCACAAATGCGTAGTGTGCAAGTCCGTACCCCAAGCTATGTCGGGAGAAATTAAGATTTTGTGACTTTTCGTCCCTCCAGCCGTAATCGCCCCCATAGTATTCCACGATCCGTTTGAAGAAATACTCTTCCAGTTTGAGGTGGATAGGATAAAGAATAGTCGTTTCCGCCGTATTGCGTGCGTCTTTAAGGAATTTCTTGATGCCAAGATTCAGCCTGATCGATTGATAAGCTTTACGGATGATGTCCATTTGATTACTGGACGACGGTCAGATACTTATCTTTTATATAATCGTCGCTAAATGCCTGGATGTCTTTTCGTGCCCGTTCCGGTGCTACCCGGTACTGGCTGCAGACTGATTTCACCAGTGATTCCATCGACTGTTTTTTGGCCAGGAGTTGCCAGAGATGGCCGGCAACATCATTGAGTTCCCGCATGGTTTTGTGGTTATTTTCCAGAATATACCAGGTCTGCCCGATTTTTTTTGAATGGACGCCATTTTCGCGAATATAGTTCATACAGATATACTACTCTGATATCTCCATCAAGGCAGTGGTAGATGCATTGGGATCATCGGTACATTACCAACTTCCCGAAAAGGGCAGATGTGTTGCAGAAAAAGTCGCTAAAAAATATGGATTAGCTTACCAATACGACTTTAAGGGCAATGGGTTTGTGGGCTGGAGCCGTATAGTGTTTCATGCAACTTCCTCCTTCGGACGATAAATCGTATTGATACAGTCCCTTACCCACTCTAGCAAAAGCATTTTCCTATTTCAAGTATCAGATTAGGGTGCGTCGGATTTTTTTTCTGATACCACGCCATTTCCGTTTCAGGAAAAAACGGGTGTTTGTTCACTGATTGGATAGTAATCCGTTTTGTCCCGTACTCGAGCCTGCTTGAACGCATCGACGCGGACAAGGCACGTCTGACAGTCCGTGCCACCGCACTGGAATGGTTTGGAATGATAGCAACTCCATGTCTTTTCTAAAGGAATGGATTGCCCATGTGCCCACCGGACTAAATCTTGCTTGTCGTAGTACATACCAGTTTCCCGTTCGAATGCCGCTGATGCGAACTGCCATCGCCAGTCACCACTGGTTACGCATAATAGGTGCATGATCATCCGAAGAGACGTTAGCGTCTGGTGTCGCAGGAGCATACCGTCGCCTGCAGTAACCGAACAGAATATCGTATTGACCGGAAGATTTCGGGTATGGGTGAGGAATTCCGCGTACATTTTGGCGTATATGGGCAGAAGAAGAAAGGATCCGAACGAAATATTAATGTTGAGAAGTTTCGGATCACCCCGGAAATTTTCCATGATGATGTCGGGATGCATTTGCTCCAAGCTTCGCTCGATCGGAATGGTAATTGGGTTTGCGCCGAACGAAAGACGCACTGGGTCCCGATAGAGCGATGGGTATCTGGTTTGGAAGTAGGAGGAAAAATACGCAATAGACTGTTCCTCCCGTACGGCGCGTTTTTCACCGCGGTCAAACGAGATCGGATAGACGGTCAGACCGAATTCCTTCATGAGCATTGCCCAGCAGGTTACTGAATCCAATCCGCCCGAGAGGAGCAGAATGACCGATGATCCCGGTTTTGGGATACGGAACACATACCCACGGTTGCGTTTCAGCGCATCTTCTGCGTGCTTAATCTCGGCAGGTATTTCCAGTGGTCTGGATTCAAGTGCGCGTGTGAATTTGGTGTGTGGCGTGTGGATGAGCATTGAGATGATATGGTCAAAATCATCGTTATGATACTTCATTTCCGGTTTTTTCAATATCACGGAAAAAATTCAGAACCGTCTGTTTTTTGACATGCGGAAGAAAGAAGAATTTGTAGATGTCATGGATTTGCCGCGTGTGCGGGTAGAAAAGGATATCCGTTTTTGCAGGATTCAGCCAATAGGTTTCTGCGACTGCGTCCGGAATTGTGTTACCGCGCCGGGAAGGGAATATGACACCGCAGGAAAGGCTGCGTTCGTTATTGATCAGGATAGCTTCCGGATACCTGCTACGGATCCCATCGATGAAGAGCTGTTTATTTTCCATTTGCTCCTTAACGATGCAACGGTATCCATCTCTGCCGAAACGATGGATGGCCGCCCAGATGGCTACGGAAGATGCACCCGGTCGTGAGCCGGACACGGTCGTGTCCGTTACCTGCAGGTATTCGATGGGTTTCTCGATGAGAGGACGCAGGTGTTTCCGATAGAGGATCAGTCCAGCAGGGTAGGGAACTTTTCCGAATTTATGAAAATCGGTGACGACGGTTTGGATCAGTGGTGCGGAAAACGGGGTGAACGCCGGTTCCAAAAACGGCTCGATCAGTCCGTTGAGTGCTGCATCGATCCAGACGAAGAACCGCAGATCGGAGCGCCGTCTCATGATTGTTCGGATTTGCCTTGTGATTGCCTGGACGTCGTCCAGCGTTCCGGTCGACGTGTATCCAAGGGTAAGGGGAACGAGAAATCCCTGGACGCCCTTGCGGGATAACCGATCCACGGTTTCCGATAACCCCATAGGATGCATGCCCCAGGTGTCCCGGTCCAATGGAACCGTATATAAGGGGATGTCGCAAATGGATGCAGCTTTCCGGATCGAATAGTGGGTGAGGCTGGTGGACAACAATGCAACGGACCCTTTATTGCGGTTGCGGGCAAGATATGTTTTTCCCGCCCAAACAGAAAAAAGATTTCCCTCCGTTGCTCCGGAGGTGACATACCCCGTAATACGCTTCCCTTTAGCTCCGTAGAGATCCACCATCTTCTCGAT
>CAYTIP010000055.1:0-5266 GCA_964437805.1 uncultured Gammaproteobacteria bacterium
TGTCGTTGGCCTGTATGTGGCAAACAGCGTCCTTTCCTGGCATATCCCGGTCATCAACAGCGCCATGTATGCCCAGTATCTCCCGTACGTAAACGCCACGATCATGCTCACCTGCGTCATCCGTATGCTCATGTATCTTTCGCCCTGGTACCGGTTGCGGATGGTGTTTGAGGGACTTGCCCACGTCGTCAGCCTGTATTCGCTCCTCATGCTCCTGCGGTTCTTCCCGTTTGATTTCTCCCCCATCAACCGCGTGGATATCAACAGTGTCCTGCGGTTTGCCCTCACCATTGCGCTTTTTGGCGTTGGCATTGCGATCATGACCAGCATCTTCCGCGTTATCCGCGGCAAGACTTCCTAACCAATCCCCGTGCGATTCGATCAACCTGAAGTGTAATGGGCCTCACTGGCTTTGGAGACCGTTCCTGGAACAATCTCCTCCATGACCGAAGAGTACCGACCGCCGGCGCTCCAACACATCCTGGAAAGCCCTTTGGCAAACAAACGCCTCAAACGCAGGGACGGGTATCTGTTCTGCATCTCCTGTGATGCGACATGGGAAGGGCTGATCCTGGAACTCTACGAATCGGGAAAATCTGACCACGAAGGTCACGATTGGATTCTGTCGGAGGGCGCGTGCCGGCATGGGCTCATGTAGCGGGCGTGTGTTACACTTACTACTGCTATGGAACTGATCATCGGACTCGTCTTTTCCGTCTACTCGTATCTCTTCATGAAGTCGGTCATTAAGCATACGACCCAGGATGGACCGCTCACCAAATCGGAGAAAATCCAGGTCATCGTCTGCCTCATCTTCAACACCCTCATCTCCTGGATCATCTTCCACTTCGGCTGGAGAAAAACGCTCCCGATCAAGGCGGCACAGGTGAACCGGTACGGGAAACGTATCCTTCTTCTTCTCATCGGGATTGCATTCCTAGGGATCCTCTCCTCAGTCCTTCTGGTGGTTGCCAACCCAAACCCCTAAGGGGATCGGCTATTCGAGGTAGTCCTTCAGTTTCTTGGAGCGAGACGGGTGCCGCAGTTTGCGCAGTGCCTTGGCTTCGATCTGCCGGATACGCTCGCGGGTAACGCCGAACATCGCACCCACTTCTTCCAGCGTCCGGGGCCGTCCGTCTTCCAGACCAAACCGGAGGATGAGCACTTTCTTCTCGCGGTCGGACAGGGTCGTGAGCACTTCTTCCATGTGTTCCTTGAGGAGTTGTTTGCTCGTCTGGTCGTAGGGCGTGGGACCCGGATCGGAGATGAAATCTCCGAGATGGCTGTCTTCCTCATCGCCGACCGGGGTTTCCAGTGAGGTCGGTTCCTGGGATACCTTCATGATTTCATGGACTTTCGTGACATCCACTTCCATAGCCTTGGCGATTTCCTCGGGGAACGGTTCGCGTCCCAGATCCTGCATGAGTCTTCGGGAGATGCGGGCAAACCGGTTGATGGTTTCCACCATGTGCACCGGGATCCGGATCGTCCGCGCCTGATCGGCAATCGCCCTGGTGATAGCCTGGCGGATCCACCACGTCGCATAGGTTGAAAACTTGTAGCCTTTGCGCCAGTCGTACTTCTCGACGGCGCGGATCAGGCCCTGATTCCCTTCCTGAATGAGGTCCAGGAGAGACATCCCGCGACCAATGTATTTCTTGGCGATGGAAACGACCAGTCGAAGGTTGGATTCCGTGAGTTTGCGCTTGGCCTTCTTGTCGCCCTTCTCATACCGCTTGGCAAGGGAGATTTCATCCTCGAACTTGAGAAGTGGCACGCGGCCGATTTCCTTGAGGTACATGCGCACGGGGTCGGACACGGGCTCGACACCGGAACGGGCAAGGGATTCGATTTCCTTCTCCAGTTCCTCGATGCTCTTGCCGGCTTCCTTCTCGGCTTCCTGGCTGGTTGTTTCAAACACATCGATGCCGCCGCGGATCAACCGGTCATAGAGGGCGTCCAATTCCTTGATGTGGTCTTCGGGTTTGGGGAAAACGGTGAGGATATCCTCCTGGGTGACGAAACCGTTGTCTTTCCCTTCGGTCAGCAGTTCCTCGACAGTCGTAGCATTCTTTGGTTTCGGCATATGGGTTCTCCGTGAGCCTTTGCGGCAATCCCCGTGGGAATTGGGCAAAACAGCTTCGCTTCACCACACTAGGGCATGAGTATATCAGAAGGTATTGGTTTTTTCCAGGGAGGAAAGCTCGTTCGTGAGGCGGTTGAGCTCGTTCTGCAGGCTCGGGTCGTCGGAACCGGCAAGCTTCAGACTCAAATCCTGGATTTTCTGGCGGAGGATGGTGCGGTGGAGTTCCCGGACCGTCTTCCTCCATTCCTCCCCGTACTCTACCGGCTGATCCAGAATCCCGGACACATCCCACAGATACGCCTGATCCAGAAGCGGCACGACTTCCGGCGGGAGATCCGCGACAAACTCGCTGATCACGAACGCCTCCTTGCGGGACAGGTAGTCAGCCAGATGTTCAAGAATCCGGCGGACGCCTGGCGAGGAGATGTCATCAAGCGGGACGGCTGACTGCAGATCCTTCCAGAGGGTACCCGTATCCCCCTGTAGAAGCAGGGTAAGCATATACACCTCGAGCTTTTCCCTTCGGGAAAGCGCTTCCTGCGGCGCCTGGGGTTCCTGGGTTCTCACGGCATCCAGGGGAAGTTTAGTTTTCCTCAGTTCCTCCTCGATGTACTCCGGGGATACGGTGAGGAGCTGGGCGAGCTTCTTCACATAGTGCCCGCGGACAATCGCGTTTGCGATGCGTGCCACAAGCGGCAGGAGTTCCTGGCTTGCCTGCTTTTTCCCAAACGGCGAAGACAGGTCGAAGCGCTTGGCAACAGAAGTGATGAAGAAATCGTAAATGGGGATCGCTTCCTTCACCGCTTTCTTGAACCCCACCGGATCTTCCCGCACGGCCTCATCCGGATCCTTGCCCGAGGGGATGAGTACTGCTTTGATCTCCAGCCCGGCGGCTTCGGCGATGTCCATCCCACGACGGCTTGCGGCATCCCCTGCGGTATCGCTGTCCAGACAGAAGGTGAGGGTTTTGGCGAAACGTTTGAGGAGGTGCACATGTCCCTCGGTCAGCGCCGAGCCCTTGATGGCAACAACGTTGCCCACTCCTTCCTGAAAGGAGGAAATAAGATCCAATTCACCCTCCATGCAGATGGCTTCCTGGGTTTTGGCGATGGCGTCTTTGGTCACATCCAGTCCGAAGAGCATATTGCTTTTGCTATACACCGGCGTTTCCGCGGTATTGATGTACTTGGCTTCCTTGATGTCGGGATCCAGGACGCGGCCGGAAAACCCGGCGACATTCCCCCGATGGTCCCTGAGCGTGAACATAACGCGGCCCCGGAACCGGTCGTAATAGCCGCGCGTCCCCCGCACGGTAAGCCCCGCCTGCGCCAGAAGCTGGTCGGAGTACTTCTTCGTTTTGAGATACCGGGAAAGCGCCTCCCAGCTGTTGGGGCTGTACCCCAGACCGAACGTCTTGATGGATTTATCGGAAATGCCCCGGTTCCTTAGATACAGAAGTGCCCGTTCCCCGAGCTTGTGCTTCGTAAGCATGTAGTGGTAGTACTCGGAGGCAATCCTGTTCACCTCGTACAGTGCTTCCTTCAGTTTCTGTTCCGGCGCGTCGGTAATGCGTTTGGTGAGGGTCACGCCTGCGCGCTGGGCCAGTTCCTCCAGCGCTTCCACGAAATCTATGTGGTCGTGTTCCATGACGAAATCGATGACCGACCCGCCCTTGCCGCAGCCGAAACAGTGGAAACTCTGCCGCTCCGGAGACACCATAAAGGATGGCGTTTTCTCCCGGTGAAAGGGACACAAGCCCTTGAAATTCCGCCCTGCCTTTTTGAGGGTTACGTGCTGGCCGACGATATCGACGATATCCAGTTTATTTTTGACTTCATCTACGTCCGACATATCCAGCTGAAGAATACCATGGAACAAGCCAAATACCAATTGCTTCCCGATAGGCTGTCGTTCCTTCTATACTATATGTATGCACAGGTCACACATCCGGCAATGGGTTCTGGTTGGCGTCGTTGCTATCGCGATTGCGGTCCTGAACGTCATCCGCGTCATTATGGGCGCATTTCAGACGCCTGCCGGACAGACCTATCTTGCGATTGGACACTCGTACATCGATTATCTGGAATACACCCAGCAGATTGCCCAGGGGATCTACGGACACACCCAGATCCTCAACCAGTTCACGACCCATGATCCTACCGCCACGCTTATCGGGTGGGGACAGTATCTGTTCATCGGGTACGTCGCGCGGATCTTCGGCGCATCCCCGTTTGTGGCGTATTGGACAGCGGTGTTTCTCCTCTCAGTCGCAACGCTCCTCCTTCTGTTCCTTCTTGTCAGCCGGCTCCTGCCCCGCGAGACGTTTACCGGGCGGCTCCTGACATACCTGATTGCGGTGTTTGCCGCACCGTTTTTCGTATACCACTGCGGGGAGGGACTCTGTTTCCTCAAGCCCGTGGAGTTTTTCTACTCCCCGATCAGTCTCTTCCACCGCATTGGCGGGATTCCCCACCATCTCACGACGACGGTGTTCGTCATTGCACTTCTCATCCTTTCCGCATCCTTCTCCGAGAGAATCCACACCAACCAATGGCGCTCACTCTCCATCCGGCTCTTCCTCTTCCTCATCCTTACCGGCATCCTCCTGACGTTTGCACCCCTCCAGACACTGACCCTCCTTGGTGCCGTATGCATCGGCGTACTCCTTGAGGCAATCGGTTCGTGGCGCAAAACCGGGAACATCCGGTCCGTCCTGCCGTATATCGGTGTCAACGCCGCGATCACTCTGACTATCGTTCCCCTGGCCCTCCTCATCGATCAGGTGCACGGATCCCAGGAACTCTTTCTGCGCGCCATCCAGTGGGAGCGGACCCAGCAGTTCCATCCTGCCGCCAGCGAATTCCTGGGCAGCATCGGTCCGCTCCTCCTGTTTCTGCCCTTTGGGCTCCGGCGGTACTTCGGCAAACCCGATCCGATCCGTCTGATATTTTTCCTCTTCGTCACACTGAGCTACTGCTTCTTTGCAAGTGACCTCGCGTACTATTTCGGCACGTTCAACATGCGATTCCTCACCCCCTTAAGCTATGCGCTCCTTGGCGTTCTTTCCTATCTTGCAATCTGTGATATCGCACGGTGGATGCGTGCCGTGCGGATCGTCAAACCACTACTCCTCACCGGACTCCTGCTCTACGGCATCATCGGCACACTCATCATTCTCCA